>CADCPK010000176.1 GCA_902803215.1 uncultured Lachnospiraceae bacterium | reverse complement strand
TGTCAGATTATTTTTGACGATTCCGATAACAAAAAGTTGGTGAACATAACAATTTCAATTGACCGCAGGGAAAAAAGAGTTTATAATTACCCTTAAGAGTGGTGTTTTATACGAACACGTAATAAAATCAAGGAGTGAGGGGAGCAAAGAAATGTCAAAGTTTCTGAAATTTATCGTTCATTTAGTAGTCATATGTGCTATTGTCATCGCCCTGGGACTCACGATACCGCCGTTCTTCGGCGTGGATACGGTCGTTGTGACCGATTCAGCCCAGGCGACTAATCTCCCTATGGGGTCCGTGACATATGCCATTCCGGTAAAGACCGAGGAGATCCGTGAAAACGATCCGATCCTTGTGCAGGAAGATTCCAACACTTACCGCTACAATGTCAGAAGGATCGATCAGGCTTCGGGCACCGGTACGGTCGTAGACCCGTCCGTCACAGACGGAAAAGAGATCACGGTAGCTGTTCCCGATTATGTAAAGAAGTGTGTTATCACCATCGGCTATGTGGGATATCTGCTGATCGCTACAAAGAGCACGGAAGGCCTCATCATTCTCGGACTGGTCATTCTGTTCCTCATCATCCTTTATATCATTGCGGAGCTCTGGAAGAGAGACGACCGCGGATACGAAGAAGAATATGATCCCGCCGGAGGATATGTCAAATCTGCAAAAGAACTTAAGCGCGAGGAGAAAGAAAGAGCCCGCCGCATGAAGGAAGAAGAAAAGCAGATGGCAGCAGAAGCCAAAGCAGGCCGCAAGAAGAAAAAAGCCGAGAAGAAGAAAGTCCGTACGGGCGGCTTCGTCGACGAGATCGATGAAGATGATGACGATTACGAAGATGTCTCTGCAGAGACGGTTCCGATCCAGCCGGCAGTCGGAGAAGCGCATGAGTTCCTCCGCAAGGAAGTGGCAGCCGCTACCGCAGGCGCAGCCGCAGCCGACAGCAATTCCATTCAGCAGGAAGTGCTGAGAGTGATGAACGGGGGCGTCGACCCGCAGCAGTCCTATCCGCAGCCGCAGTACACACAGCCGCAGCCTCAGGCAGCACCGCAGCCGCAGTACGCACAGCCGCAGCCACAGTACGCAGAGCCGCAGCCGCAGTACACACAGCCGCAGCAGCCCGCACAGAGTCCGATCGGTGACGAAGAGACAGTGCAGATCCGCAAGAGAGCAATTCCGGGATATTCCGCAGAAGAGCTCGCGGGCCAGGCACAGCAGGCAGGCGATACACCTGACGTGATGAAGGACGATATCACAGAGGTAACACTCTTTGATTATTCCGACATTCTTAACGAAGACTGATTTCAAACGAAACCAAAACCCGGGACGGTCAGATACGATCGTCCCGGGTGTTTTATGTCTGCAGATACAGCAGCACATATATATAAGAAGTAACAGGATCATCCGGCGCGTCAGCCGAGGCTTGCCGCAGACGATAATTCCCCAAAATAAAATAAAAAAAACACTTGCAATCCGTAAAGAGATTGTGTATACTAATTCATGCTGTGACATTGATAGCTGTGAAGCGTGAGGTTGCTGCCTTTACATGGCAGGTTTTCCGTGGAGCGAATGTCAAGTTAGGAAACTGACGACAAGTCACTGTACAGAGTTCAATAGACCATCATCAGGGATGGGCGTGTGGTGTTCGGGATCAAGACACACACGGTGATGTGTACAGTCGCCGCTTGTCGTACTGCTTAAGAAGTACGAATAGGAGGAGACTTTTTTTATGGCAAAGCAGGTTATGAGAATCACACTTAAAGCATATGATCATCAGCTCGTAGACGCATCCGCTGCAAAGATCATCGAAACTGTTAAGAAGAGCGGCGCACAGGTAAGCGGCCCGGTTCCGCTTCCCACCAAAAAAGAAGTGGTTACCATTCTTCGCGCGGTTCACAAATACAAAGATTCCAGAGAGCAGTTCGAGCAGAGGACACACAAGAGACTGATCGACATCATCGCTCCGACACAGAAGATCGTTGATTCTCTTTCCAGACTTGAGATGCCGGCAGGCGTATTCATCGACATCAAGATGAAAACAAAATAATTCCGGCACGGCGGAACATTCCGCATTATATTAAGGTAAGTACGCGGCACCCGCGTGCACATAATCTATATGATTGCCACCCGGCAATCCGCTATAAGGAGGAAAAGTAAAATGAAAAAAGCTATCTTGGCAACCAAGGTCGGAATGACCCAGATCTTCAATGACGACGGACAGCTTATCCCGGTAACCGTTCTTCAGGCAGGTCCCTGCACCGTTACACAGGTCAAGACCGAAGAGAACGACGGTTATGCAGCAGTTCAGGTCGGCTTCGGTGAGATCCGCGAGAAACTTGTGAACAAACCGGAAAAAGGTCATTTCGCAAAAGCAGGCGTTGAAGTAAAAAGATTCACCAAAGAGTTCCGTTTCGAGAACGCTGCTGAGTACGCGGTTGGACAGGAGATCAAGGCAGATATCTTTGCGGCAGGCGATCACATCGACGCTACTGCAATTTCCAAAGGTAAAGGATATCAGGGTGCCATCAAGAGACACGGCCAGTCCAGAGGACCTATGAGCCACGGCTCCAAATATCATCGTCATGCAGGCTCCAACGGCGCCGCTTCCGATCCGAGCAGGGTATTCAAAGGAAAGAAGATGCCCGGCCAGATGGGACATGTTCAGGTAACAGTCCAGAATCTTGAGATCGTGCGTGTCGATACCGAAAACAATTTACTGTTAGTGAAGGGTGCTGTTCCCGGACCTAAGAAATCTCTTGTGACCATCAAAGAGACAGTAAAGTCCTTATAATTGAGAAAGGAGGAGCACTATAATGGCAAACGTAACAGTTTATAATATGGAAGGCAACGAAGTCGGCACAATGGAACTGAACGATGCAGTGTTCGGTGTGGAAATCAACGAGCATCTTGTGCATCTTGCAGTTGTAAGACAGCTTGCCAATAAACGTCAGGGTACACAGAAAGCCAAAGGCCGCTCCGAAGTAAGCGGCGGCGGAAGAAAACCGTGGAGACAGAAAGGCACAGGCCATGCAAGACAGGGTTCCATCCGTGCCGCACAGTGGAAAGGCGGCGGTGTGATCTGGGCTCCGACCCCGAGAGATTACTCCGTTAAGATGAACAAGAAAGAAAGAAGAGCAGCTCTTCGCTCCGCTCTTACTTCCAAGGTTCAGGACAACAAGCTGATCGTACTCGACAGCCTGACACTGTCCGAGATCAAGACAAAAGAAATGCAGAGAGTGCTGAACAACATCAAAGCCGGCAAGGCTCTGGTTGTTACCGCAGCAGACGACAAGAACGTACTTCTTTCCGCAAGAAATATTCAGGATGTGCTTACCGCTACACCGGCTACCATCAATGTATATGATGTTATGAAGTACAACACACTTGTTCTTACACAGGATGCAGTAAAATGTATCGAGGAGGTGTACGCATAATGGCAGATATCAAATACTACGATGTTATCCTTAAACCGATCATCACAGAAAAATCCATGAACGCTATGGGCGAGAAGAAATACACCTTCCTGGTACATCCGGATGCCAACAAGACTCAGGTCAAAGAGGCAGTCGAGAAAATGTTCGAGGGAACAAAGGTAAAAAGTGTCAACACCATGAATCTTGACGGCAAGACCAAAAGACGTGGCATGACATTCGGAAAGACCGCTCAGAGAAAGAAAGCGATCGTTTCCCTTACAGAGGACAGCAAGGATATCGAGATCTTCGAAGGCCTTTAATTAACAGCCTGTCCCAAATATATGTAGGATATACATGATAACTATATTCGAAAGGAGTTCACAATCATGGGAATTAAAACCTATAACCCATATACACCGTCAAGACGGCACATGACCGGCTCCGATTTTTCCGAGATCACTAAGACAAAACCGGAAAAATCCCTCACTGTGTCTCTGAAGAAAAACGCAGGACGCAACAATCAGGGTAAGATCACTGTTCGTCATCGCGGCGGCGGAAACAGAAGAAAATACAGACTGATCGATTTCAAACGTAATAAAGACGGTATTCCGGCAACAGTAGTGAGCATCGAGTACGATCCGAACAGAACAGCCAACATCGCACTGGTCAGCTATGCAGACGGTGCAAAGGCTTACATCCTTGCTCCGGACGGACTCAAGGTTGGCCAGAAGATCATGAACGGACCGGAAGCAGAGGTTCGTCTCGGCAACTGCCTCCCGCTCGAGAAGATCCCCGTAGGTACCGTTATCCATAATATCGAGCTGCATCCCGGCAAGGGCGGCCAGATGGTTCGTTCCGCAGGTAACGGCGCGCAGCTTATGGCGAAGGAAGGCAAGTATGCCACACTTCGTCTCCCCTCCGGTGAGATGAGAATGGTTCCGATCATCTGCCGTGCAACCGTAGGTGTTGTAGGCAACGGCGACCACAATCTGATCAACATCGGTAAAGCCGGACGTAAACGCAACATGGGCATCAGACCTACAGTCCGCGGTTCTGTCATGAACCCGAACGACCATCCGCACGGCGGTGGTGAGGGCAAGACCGGTATCGGCCGCCCGGGTCCGAGCACTCCGTGGGGCAAGCCTGCTCTCGGTCTCAAGACCAGAAAGAAGAACAAACAGTCCAACAAGCTGATCGTCAGAAGACGTGACGGCAGAGCTTTATCGAAATAATAAGGAGGATACAGAATGTCTCGTTCACTGAAAAAAGGACCTTTTGCAGATGAGAGCCTTCTCAAAAAAGTCGATGCGTTAAACGCTGCAAATGACAAAAGCGTTATCAAGACCTGGTCTCGCCGTTCTACGATCTTCCCGTCCTTCGTCGGACATACGATCGCTGTCCATGACGGAAGAAAACATGTTCCGGTATATATCACTGAGGATATGGTAGGCCATAAACTGGGTGAGTTTGTCGCAACAAGAACTTACAGAGGACATGGAAAAGACGAGAAGAAGTCAGGTGTTCGCTGATTGTTTCACTCTCCGCTCAGGGGAGCATTGAATTAGTCAAGAAGCTGCCGGATGCGGTGTATCCGGCAGTAAACCGGTATTGAATAGAACGAAAGGAGGCACTTTAAGATGGCAAAAGGACACAGAAGCCAGATAAAGAGAGCCAGAAATGAGAATAATAGAGAGAC
>CADCPK010000175.1 GCA_902803215.1 uncultured Lachnospiraceae bacterium | reverse complement strand
TGCTTGCAAAAATGGGTCACTGAGAAACGTCCCCATTGGCCCAACCGACTTTTTCAGTGGTCTCGGACCGTCCCCGTGTGTTTTCCCCTTGCTTTAATCTCCAACTTGTGCTTATAATGGACAAGGCAAAAAAAGAAGGAAAGTAAGGAGGAAACAAATTATAATGAACCAATCTGATGGAGCAATTCGTGATGCCAGGAAACTCGGTGTACCGCGTATGCTGATTCTGGGAATCCAGCATATGTTTGCCATGTTCGGTGCGACGATCCTGGTTCCTATCCTTGTCAATTCGTATTTTCAGGATGCGACAGGAGAGCATGTCTCGAGGGGACTTACCGTTGCCGTCACGCTTTTCTGTGCCGGTATCGGAACACTTCTGTTTCATGTATGCACCAAAATGAAGGTTCCGGCATTCCTTGGATCGTCTTTCGCGTTCCTTGGCGGGTTCAGCACAGTGGCAAACCTGAGCAGCGGAAAATTTGCCGATATGGGGGCAAATGAGAAGGCGGCTTATGCCTGCGGCGGCATTGTGGTTGCCGGACTTCTGTATCTGGTACTGGCTGCGATCATTAAAGCGATCGGCGTGAAACGAGTGATGAGGTACCTTCCCCCGGTAGTGACCGGCCCGGTCATCATCTGTATCGGACTCGGACTTTCGGGCTCGGCGATCTCCAACGCTTCGACAAACTGGATTCTTGCACTGATCGCTCTGGCTGTGATCATCTATTTTAACATCTGGGGAAAAGGAATGCTGAGGATCATTCCGATCCTGCTCGGCGTCCTTGTTTCGTACGGCGTGGCGCTCATCATGAATGCCTGCGGTATCACTAACCCGGACGGCAGCGCCATCCTTCAGTTCGGCGCGGTCGCAGAAGCAGGCTGGGCAGGCCTTCCGCCGTTCCAAATCTGCAAATTTGACGTGACGGCCATTCTTGTCATGGCACCTATAGCGATTGCCACGATGATGGAACATGTCGGCGATATCTCTGCGATCTCAGCTACAGTGGGAGAGAACCTGATCGAGGATCCGGGCCTTCACCGCACACTGGTCGGCGACGGACTGGCTACCGCAGTGGCAGGCTTCCTGGGCGGCCCGGCCAACACGACTTACGGCGAAAACACCGGCGTTCTGGAGCTCAGCAAGGTTTATGACCCGGCAGTCATCCGTATCGCGGCAGTGTTTGCGCTGATCGTAAGCTTTATCCCGAAGGTCTCTGCCATCATCAGCACCATGCCGGCTTCGATCATCGGCGGTGTAAGCTTTATGCTCTACGGTATGATCTCCGCCATCGGTGTAAGAAACGTTGTGGAGAACAAGGTCGACCTTACCAATTCGCGCAACCTGATCATCATGGGCGTCATCTTTGTGTGCGGCCTTGGTTTTTCGGATGGAATCACCTTTACTATAGGAGGCACTTCTATCACCCTTACCGCTCTGGCCATCGCAGCTCTTGCCGGAATTCTTCTCAACATCATTCTTCCGGGCAAGGATTACGAGTTCGGCGTCAACCCGAAGGGAGACCAGAACAGAGGCATTCATCAATAGTAAAGTCGGTAGTACAACTGTCCGCCGCGATGTAGTATAATATGGTAAATATTTTGCCAAGGGGAGGGCGGAGGATGAAGGGAAAGCAACACAGCAGAGACAGAGCAAAGATCCTGCTGATCGCTCTGGTCTCTATTATCATAGCCGGCGCCGCCGCGGGAGGCATATTCCTGAAAGTGATGGCGGGCACGGATACTTATTTTGGAAGAACAAAGATCAACGGATATGAGACGGACGGGATGACGGTCGATGAGGTGGCCGACATGCTGCTCGAAAAATACAGAGGCGCAGTGGTCGAGATCGACGAAAACGGAGTTTCCAAAGCTTCGGGAACGCTCGAGGATTTTGGCTACACTATCGAGGATGATCGCCTGAAGGGACTGCTGCAGAAAGCGATGGACAGCCAGAGAAGCGGCTTCGGCAATCTTGTCGGCAGCCTCATTCGCGGAAGTGCTTATGTGCTTCAGGTACCGTTTACGGTCGATGATGCGACCCTTTCTTCAGCCGCTTCCCGGGCCAATCTCAATGATGAACGGATTGACAGTAAGGATGCTTACCTGTATTATGATGAGAGCAGCCGTACTTACAGCATCGTTCCCGAAGTGTACGGGAATGATTTTGAGGACAGCGCTCTGAAAGAGCTGGTGGCATCGGCGATCAATACGTTTACCACGGAAAAGCAGGCCGGAACGCTGGTGAAGGTGGAAATTCCGCAGGAGATCTACTTTAAGCCGCAGGTCCTGTCGATCGATCCGGATCTGAATACAAAGCTGAAAGTGTACAATCAGTTCTGCAAAGCCGAAGTCAATTATCAGTTCGGTTCGCAGATACAGACGCTCGGGTGGGATACCATTCGCGACTGGGTCCTCATCAACGGGGATACCGGAGTCATCGATGAAGAGCGCGTGACGGACTATGTCATTTCACTTGAGGAACAGTACAACACCAGATATCATACCCGCTATTTCCATACATCGGTCGGGACGGACATCGAATTTCCCGATTATATGAACGAATACGGCTATACCATCAACGAGAGCGGAGAGATCGAAAAGCTGCTGGAGAACATTGCGGCCAACGAATCCGTGACACGTGAGCCCGTATACTATACCGTTTCGGGCGAGTATGAGAATCCGGTATTCTATGCGCGCGAAGGAAAAGACGACCTGGCCGGCTCCTATGTGGAGGTCAATCTGTCTGCTCAGCACCTGTGGTTTTACAAGCACGGAGCGCTGGTGATCGAGTCGGACATCGTATCGGGATGCGTGGCGAAAGGGACTGAGACGCAGACAGGTGTGTTCCCGCTTGCGTATAAAGAGAGTCCGTCGGTGCTGACGGGCGGAAACGCTACGAACGGATACAGCACGCCGGTGCAGTACTGGATGCCTTTCTACGAGGGGCAGGGGCTGCACGACGCCAACTGGAGAGGCTCGTTCGGCGGCTCCATCTATATTAGCAGCGGTTCGCACGGATGCGTAAATCTGCCTCCGTCTGTCGCGGGCGTCATTTACAACGAGATAGAACCGGGTATGGCCATACTGATCTACAAGTGATCGGAAGCCGGTAAACGTTACAATGTACAGGCGCAAGGCTGTGAAACGTAACGAGACATACAAAAGAGAGAACAACACGGGCGTTCTTTTGCGGGGACAAGCCGGCACGAGCCGGGCCGAAAGAATGGCGGCAGGTGTTCTAATATACGAAGGAGGAAATTATTATGAAACTCAGAAAAATGGCAGCAGTGCTGGCAGCGGCACTTATCGCATGCGTTCCGGTATGTGCGGAAGAAGCAGTTCAGGCCGAAGGCACTTATATCAGCGAGCTGACCGGCGAGCCGATCTCGACCGCGCTTCAGAATCAGAGACCTATCGCAGTTATGGTGGACAACGAGTCCGCAGCTTATCCTCACTATGGAGTAGCTGAGGGCGATGTGGTTTACGAGCTGATGAACTCTACCGAGAACGGTCATATCACCAGACTTATGGTCCTTCTGAAGGACTGGGGCAATGTACAGCAGATGGGCTCCATAAGAAGCGTAAGACCGACCAACATTATGCTTGCTGCAGAGTGGAATGCGGTAATCTGCCATGACGGCGGCCCGTTCTATGTAGACGAATACTTCGCAAAAGACTACGGCAAGGATCACTTCTCGGGAACCTTCTCCCGCGTAGACAACGGCAAAAACACCGAGTTTACCGAGTATATTCTGGCAGGAGACCTTGACAACAACTTCAACAATTCCGGCATCAGCAGAACCTACACCAATCCGGCAGCAGCGAATCCGCACTTCAACTTTGTGCAGTACGGCCAGAAGGTCGATCTTGCTTCGACAGGTACAGCTATTCCGGGTACAACGGTAACTCTTCCTTTTGAGCACACAAATTCAACTCTGACCTACAACGCAGGAACAGGCACCTATGATCTTTCCTGCTATGGCCAGCTGCACACCGACGGCGAGGACAACCAGGTCCTTACATTCAAGAACGTTATCCTTCAGCAGTGCGATTATACACTGTATGACGAGAACGGCTACATGGTCTACAACGTTGTTAACGTGGGCCAGCCGGGATACTATCTGACCGAGGGTCAGGCTATTCCGATCGTCTGGACCAAGAACTCCGAAGACGGCGTGACCAAGTATTTTGACAAGAACGGCAATCCGCTTACCATCAACACCGGTAAAACATACATCTCTCTTGTTCCGAGCGAGATGTGGGGAACGATGACGATTCAGTAAAGCGAAACAGGGGGATGAGTACTTGGGGACGTATCTTTTTGACTCATTTTTGCGCGCAAAAATGAGTCAAAAAGATACGTCCCCAAGTACTCATCCCC
>CADCPK010000174.1 GCA_902803215.1 uncultured Lachnospiraceae bacterium | reverse complement strand
TTTGGGGACGTTTCTCGATGACTCATTTTTACATGTAAAAATGAGTCACCGAGAAACGTCCCCAAGTACTCATCGAGAAACGTCCCCGTTGAACCTGGAGGATAGAATTTTGAAAGAATACAATTCTGCGAACAGGAATAGATACTTTGAAGCCGATGGCAGTCCAAAGCCTGAGGCGCTGAGAGAAAACCCTTGGCTGTTTTGCCTTTTGTCGGCGAACCGTCCGTATGTCAACCCGGAGCGGCTGGAGAAGATGGAGGATTTGCGGGGGAATCCGGTCCTCGACTATGTTCTGCGGACGCTTGACATTCTTGATGAATTGAGAGGCCTTTCTGATACAGAGTATGATCTGATCAGAACGGTACTGTGCTGGTCGGAAGTTTCCAAGACCGGTTCTGACGAGGAAAGGAGAAGGTGGGAGAAGCGAGGTTATCCGCTTGCTATACATAATGAAGCTTCTGCCATGATCTATGCGGACTACTGTTTTGTGCGGGATATTAATACAGATCCGGCGTATGTGATGATCAAAACGCATGGGCTGGCCGGGCAGTATATCCGCGGGGAATGCTGCATGGAGAGGAGCGCAGAGCTCTCGGAGATTGCAAATAAAATCAGCGAAGATAAAGAGACATTCACGCGTATTATTCATGCACTGAACGAGTGTATCATAAGAGCCGTGAGCGATAATATCTGGACTTCTGTGCAGGAAAAGGTGAAGAATTTTGCAGAGAGATTATACCCGCAGGCAGACATCGTCGAGTTACTGCCGGAGGAAAGACTGACGTCTCTGCTTCCGAAAAACGGGAGCCCCTCAGAGGAAACGACGCAGTTCTTTTCATCGGAGATATTTGGAAAGTATGATCTGTGGTATTTTCCGGCTGCGCTGGAGCCGTTTGGTTTTGATGGGGCGGAGAAGATCTGCAGGCAGGCGATAACGGCGACAGGTTCTGCTTATGTAAAGCATTTGAACTTTAAACCGCTGGCCGACGCCATGTACTATGATTACGAGGGCAAACGGCATGTGAATACGTACAAACAGAGGATCATCGAAAAATATTTGAAGGATCCCGAGGAGTATGGGCACCACATCCGGCTTGATTTTGAAGTCAAGGGGACGGCGATTATGATCGGTGCTTCGTTTGCACCGGCCTGCGAGAAGTTGATCGATTTCTGTGTTGAGGCAGAGCGGTCGGGACTTCTTTCCTATGAAAAGAGCATCACCATGCTGTACGATACGTTTGGATTCAGGCGTGACAGCTTTGATCGTTTGAACAACGAAGAGAAATATCTGCAGACCATGAACGACGCTGAGGAGAGCACCAAGATGTCCATCCCGGATTATGTGACGGGGGAGATCATTGTCGATGTGGGATCGGGCGGCGGTGTGCTGCTGAACGAGCTGGAGAAGAGGTATCCGGACAGAAAGATCGTCGGGACGGATATTTCGCAGAATGTCATCGAGGCATTGGAAAGAAAGAAGGCTGATGAGGGAAGACATTGGACCGCGATCAGGCACAATTTTGTGGATGGGCCGATGCCGTACAAGGTGGATACCGTCATTTTTTCTTCTATCATTCATGAGATTTATTCTTACACAGATCTTGGCAGAGGAAAGTTTGATAAAGATTCTATTGTGAGAGCGCTGCGACATGCGGTTGACTCCTTGAATACCGGCGGTCGTATTGTGATCAGAGACGGAGTAAAAACACCCGGAACCGGAAAGATGAAGATCGCTTTTAAGACGGATGAAGGATTTCAGTTTTTCAGGCAATTTCTTGCGGATTTTAGGGGGATGGATGAGCTCCCGGAAGAGCGGAAGGTGTACGAGATGATCACGGAGGAAAGAGCTGTGGTCACGGATGTCAACTTTGGCCGTGAGTTTCTGTACACGTTCACCTGGGGCCCGGAATCCTTCCCGCATGAGGTGCAGGAGTGCTTTGGGTATTATACGTTGGATGAATTCCGCGAGCTTTTTGATTCGTTCGGGAATATGCGGGTGCTTAAGGCAGTTTCGCTTTTGGAGGACGGATACAGGCAGAACCTGGAGAAGTACGTGAGTATTTTTGCGGTGGAAGAGGATGGCAGCTGTGAACCGATGGCTTTTCCTCATTCAAACTGTATAGTTGTGGCGGAGAAGATATAAAAACCTTGGGTCATCGGGGACGTTTCTTAATGCCCCATTTTATAAGGATAGTATCGGCGAATTGTCTGATAAATCATTGAATTGTATAGATCAAACAGAAACGTCCCTATTGGCCCACCAAGTGTTGGAATTCCGGAGAAAAAATGCTATCATATGGAGAAGAGCAGCGAGGAGATCGATTACAATTATTCCTTCAGGATCGACAACGAATCACTGAAGGTGATGATGCCGCTCAAAT
>CADCPK010000173.1 GCA_902803215.1 uncultured Lachnospiraceae bacterium | reverse complement strand
GCACCCAGTGCCGCCCTGAACCCCACCGGCACATCCTGGGTCATGGCGAAACGGATCACAGAGTCATTGATACTTCCAAAGGTATGAAGCACTCCCTTCGGTTTTCCGGTAGAACCTGATGTGTATATCAGAATGGAGGGATCATTCTCCTCCACCTCCGTTTCCTCCGTCAGCGGCTCTTCCTCCTCAAGACGCCGCAGGAACTGTTCGTCTACAACCACTTTCGCTCCGCAATTCTCACGTATATATTCCAGGCGTTCCTTCGGATAATTCGGCGACTGCGGGACAAATGCCGCTCCTGCCAGCCAGATCCCGTACATTGCGGCTACATATTCTATATTTCTGGGGAGCACTATCATAACAAAATCCCCCCGCTTCACTCCGCGGCTGATCAGACGCTGAGCAATCCTCCTTGACGTAATATCAAACGTACTGTAAGTATAATGATTCCCTTCTCCTGCGTCTACGAGTGCCATCAGATCCGGACAGGTCTTTATATTTTCTTTGATTTTTGTTAGTAGCTGAATCCCCATCGTTTGCTCCTTTTTTGTTCTAATAGTCGTTAGTTCCTCACCTACGGTTCCGGATACAAAGCATTCGCCGATCCCTATAAACCGATAATATATCCGGTTTTCATTCTACCATATTATGACAGATTCCGCCATGATATTACTTTTACAATTCAGGTAATATTTTTCGTTGGCAGCATATACCAGTGCAATCTTATCTTTCATCGACTCCCCCCCTCATTTGTTGTATCTAGTTACAATAATGCCTATTCTCAGATGTAATATACATAATCCGCTTTTCTCGGCGCCGGATTTGCAGCCTGCTGAGCAGCATAACCGAGCGCACAATGTCCGATACCCTCATATTCATCGGTGATCCCAAGTTTCTCCAAAATACTCTTTCCACCACCGGACTAAGGGGCTCCTTTTTCTTTCTGTTGCAGTACCCTTTCGACTGACACCCATCCAATGTATTTCGGATGATCCCCGGAAGGTGCCGTCAAGCCTTCGATTTCCCGGTATGCGTCGATCCGTACAGCATCCCAGGCATGGATAACATCACCGTCCCCAAGACTGATGCCACAGTGTCCCCAATTGACCAAACCGCCCGGGCCCAGACAAATACAATCGTAGAATACAAAGGCTCCTTTTTCCGGTTTGCCCTGACGCATTCCGTCGGCATAGAGTAAAGCCGACTCTTTTGCAGAATCCCCACCAAAGATCTCGATTCCGTTGCTTTTCTCCAGTGCATCTTCTATGAACGAGAGACACCATCCTGCATATTCCTTATTGCCATACTTATCTTTTGCCCATTTGATCATGTTCTCTGTGAGTTCTTTTAACCATTCTTCTCTGGTGATCATCGATACATGCGTTTTCCCGTTGATTTCATCCGGATACTCACAGGCAAAACGCATCCCAATGGATTCTGCCGTTCGGATGGAAGGCTCATTCGTATATTTGCAATAGGAATACAAGGCCTGAGCAACTATATTCCTAAACGCCCAATCACGGACGCTCTTTGCAGCTTCTTCGGCATAACCCTTCCGTTGGCAGTCACGGCGAATATGATAGCCGATTTCCGGCAGTAATTCTCCGTTGATATTCTGAATCGTCAGTCCGCAATCACCTATCATTTCGCCGGTTTCCTTCAGACAGACGGCCCATAATCCATATCCTGTCTCCCTGTAACGGTTCTTATTCCGTTCAATCCAGTCTCCGACACGTGCTTCATCAAAAGAATATGGGTAATACCGCATATTTTCATGATCAGCCAGAACAGAATACAGTGCATCGTAATCATTCATATCCATTTCCCGCAGGAAAATGCGTTCAGTTTCCAGAATCACATTCTTCATACTCACCCCCGCTAATCCATTCCCCAAAGACCGTATGGATCGTGCTTTAACTCATTTTCGTACAGTGATTTCACTGACCAGGCCTTGGTCTCATTTCTTTTTCGGCGCAGGCAGTTCATCATACATTGCTTCAATCAGCTCACTAAGGAACTTCCGGTTATCAACATCATCCACCAGGAGCATCTCTTTCGCCCCATCATACGGTAGTTCTCTCTTTGCGTCCGGCATCAGCTTCACCGCCGCCGGGACAGCTTTAACCAGAAATCTGTCATCATAGATGCCGCCGAACACACTTCCACGATAATAGAGGATATATTCACCCATCATAGTTCTATAGCAGATTGAGTCAAGCCCCGAAAGCTGCTCTAATACGAAATCCAGATACTCTTTTGTTGATGCCATGCTTATTCCTCCTATCCGTTGACCAGCTTCAGAAACTTTTTATCATTCATCTGCTCATTTGTAACATATTCCCCATCATGGAACAGAGCGTAATTCGTAATAGGAGTCGGGGCATTCTGCGCTTCATCCCTGCTCTTTATATGAAACGCCCGGAAAGGAATATCATTTTCTTTAGCCGTCTGCTCCAAAACAGGTACATACTTCGCATTGAACGGACATTGGCTTGTATAGTACAAAACATATCCCTTCTCACCTATATGCGGATGTTTGGCACATTCTTTGAATCGTGGTGTGTCCGCCTTCTTGTCAAACGGCAGATGCCAGAGTTGAATACCATTATCCGCCTCATCCGCAACTGTAAAGCCTTTGTACTTCAGAAACTTCGGATCAGCCAGAAACGGCTTCTTTTTTGCAGCGCAAAGAATGCATAGCCCCTTCTTGCCCTTTTCCTTACTATCCTCTATACATGCAGAAAGCAGATCTGTGGAATACCCATGCCCCTTGAAAGACCCAGACACCCACAGACAGTCAATATACATATACCCGTCAGCCTCAATCGGAACCCATGCGTTTTCCGCAGGGATATATTCGATAAAGCACTTGCCGCGCTCCACGCTCTTCAGGAAAACAAGTCCTTCATCAAACCTGTCAGCCAGCCATGCCTTCTTTGAAGATACCTGCACATCCTTATTATTGGAAATAGCGCAGCAGATATGTTCCTTTTCCAGATTATCCTTTGTTACTCTGATATACTCCATATAATCAGCCTCCTTCGCTTTACAGATCAAAAATACTCATCTGCGGATACTTATCCGGCAGTTCCTGCATAAATCCGAAGCATTCATCCGGAGTTGACAGTATCCCATTGTCCTTACAGATTCTCTGGAATAGACCCATCAATTCTATTGCATTCGGGCTTGGCAGTTCATACGCATTCCCATACCTTTTGATATACCGCTCTTTCTTTCCCGGAAAATGCTTATCAAGTGCCGCATAATAATATTCACGATCACCTTCACGAAGCGTCAGCCCCATGCCGAAATCGATAATGCCCTTCACGCCGACTCTTACACACTCATTCAGAATTGCTGTG
>CADCPK010000172.1 GCA_902803215.1 uncultured Lachnospiraceae bacterium | reverse complement strand
TCGGCTGGCCGCAGCACATGGTCGGACATGGGGAACCTTTGATCATCTCAACGATCTTACCGCATTTCGTACAAATGTAAAACTTCATTTCTCATCCTCCTTTTCAGAAACTATCGGCAGATTTACCACAAAAAATATTGGATTGACTTTAATATATGTTTACTTTAACATATGCATAGAAGAGTGTCAAATACGTAAGTATTATTGACGGGTCAATGCGATTAACGCTGAAGCCGTACAAAATATGAACAGAACAGAAAGAAGGTTAAAGAATGCTTGAAAGTAAAGAGATCACCAAAGTATTTGGCAAGAAGACTGCGGTAGACCATATTTCGCTCAAAGTGGAGCCGGGATACATTTATGCCATGCTCGGCCCTAACGGCAGCGGCAAGACGACCTGGATGAAAATGGCGGCAGGTCTGATCAAACCCACCTCGGGCGAAATGTACTATAACGGACGCCCGTTGGACGTGGACAGCCGCCGCGAGATCGCCTACATGTCCACCGAGCCCTATTTTTACAATTGGATGTCGGCTGCCGATGTAGGCAAGTATTATCAGGACTTTTTTGCGGATTTTTCCATGGAGAAATACCGTAAGCTTCTTGAGTTTATGGAACTCACAGAGGATATGAAAACCAAATCGCTTTCCTCAGGTATGATGGCCAAACTGAAGATCGCCGTCACGCTGGCAAGAGATGCGAAAGTGATCATGCTTGACGAGCCCCTCAACGGAATAGATCTGCTGGCCAGAGACCGGATCATGAAGAGCATTGTCGAGACGGCGGGGCCGGACCGCGTGCTTCTGATTTCCAGCCACCTTGTAGAAGAGCTGGAGACAGTAGCGGATTATGCCGTATTCATCAAACAGAGCCACCTGATCGAAGTTCGCGGACTTGAAGAGCTGCGCGCTTCCGAAGGTATTTCCGTTGCTGACAAATATCGTCAGATCTATGCAAATGTGGGAGGTGAATTCTAAATGGGCAAACTGGTAAAATATGAATTCAGAAAAAGTCTGTTTTCAAAGCTGATCTTTATCGGCATTACTGTACTTATGGAGATCGTTTTCCTCGTCGGATTCTACGGAAAATTTAATGAGTCAATGGGTTTGGGAGCGCTTGGCCTTTTCTTCACGGCACTTGCCGGAATCTCCTATATCGGAATCGAAAGTATCATAATCCTTTATCGTGACCTGACAACCAAACAGAGCTACATGCTTTTTATGACTCCGAACAACAGTTATAAGATCCTTGGGGCAAAGGCACTGCAGAATGCCGCCACTGTACTTCTTGCCGGAGCATTCTTCGGAGGCCTGGCCGCATTTGACTTCAGCCTGCTCAGTAAAGACCTGGTTCCTCTTAAAGACATTCTGGACATGCTGAAAATGATGCTGAAAGATGTCGATCCCCGGCTGCAGTTCACCTGGCAGACGCTGGCAGCGTTGCTGGTGATGTTCCTTTGTTCCTGGGTGCTTCAGATCACCACAGGTTATCTGGCAGTCGTTCTTTCCTGTACCTTGCTCTCGGGCAAAAAAGGAGCAGCAGTTATCAGCTTTGTTTTCTATATTGCCATCAGCAGTCTGATCAGCTGGGTGACCAGAAAAATCCCCGGCCCCACAGGCGCAGTACCGCTCCTTCTGGTACGATCCTGCATTTCTTTGGTATGGTCAACAATAATGTACTTTATAACCGCATATCTAATGGATAAAAAGCTCAGCGTGTGAGTAAAAAGTGAGTCGTGGAGACTTGTCTCCGTGACTCACTTTTTTAGCTCTTTCATCTTGAAAAGGATTATGATATAATACACCTTGTGTTTTTATGTAAATCACAGAGAGGAATAAATCTATGCTGCTTCTCTACACCATATTTTTAGGAATAATCCAGGGCATTCTCGAATTCCTGCCGGTCAGCAGTCTCGGGCACCTCAGCCTCATCGAGACCATGATGGCGCTGCCGAAAGACACGGGACTCTTTTTCGAGGCTATGCTGCACCTGGGAACCATGCTGGGGCTCATTGTCGTTATGTTCAAAGACGTAAAACGCCTCACCGTCGAATTCGGAGGCATCTGCTCGGATCTTTCGGGCAACTATGGCAAATACCTTCGCAAGCGCCGTCTGGCAGCCAAAACAGGAAACGACAACATCCGCTACTCCAGGCTGATCACCAACGTATACCGCAAAATAGTCGTCATGATCCTGGTCACATCGATCCCGACCGCGATCCTTGGATTCGTGTGCAAAAATCTCGCGGTGATGGCCCACAAAACCCCGTCATTCCCGGGGTTCGGCTTTCTGATCATGGGCGTGTTCCTCATCGTTGTCGATATGAGCGGTGTGGGAGGAGACTACGGGCCAAACACCAGCCGTTACGACCAGGCACTGTGGATCGGTATCCTGCAGGGAATTTCGGTGTTCCCGGGACTTTCGCGCTGCGGCCTGACGATCGGGACAGGCCTCATGTGCGGTTTTGAGCGCAAGTTTGCGGTCAAATACTCATACCTTTGCGCCATACCGGCCATCTTCGGCGCATTTTTGGTGGAAATATCATACTTCCGTACAGCCGGCGTTACGGCATTTCAGATGTTTGCGTTTATCTGCGGCGCGCTCGCTGCATTTATAACATCTTACCTGGCGGCAAGATTTCTGATGAAGCTGATGGAAAATGTAAAACTCAAATATTTTGCCGGCTACTGTTTTGTACTCGGCGCTCTGGCTCTGATCATGAGCACGCCGACATAAACAGGGAAGCATCTGCAGTAAACTGCATAAGGAAAGAGGGGAGAGCCATTCATGGCAGAAAGTAACAAAAAGACAAAATCACGCACCGCACGTACGGGAAATCAGCGTCAGGCCGCAAAGCGAAAAAGCGCTGCGTCCTCGGCCCGAAGGAACTCTCAGGCAAGTAAACGTGCGGCGGCGGCATCGCGCGGCGGATCCGGCTTTCAGCGGGATATACTCATGCTTATCGTCATAGCAGCGGCGGTCATCCTGATGATGAGCGCTCTGGGCTTCGGCGGTGTGGTAGGCAATGCGATCAATCAGGTGATGTTCGGCGCGATGGGCGTCCTTTTTTACGGATTTCCTGCGCTGCTTCTTGTGCTGGTATACCTGCTTGTATCAAAAAGATTCAGAGGACGCCGCTTTGGCAAAGTACTCGCGCTCCTCATCCTGTTCGCGTTTCTCGGCGGATTTATCGAGGCGATCACACAGGAATATATTGCGACCAACACACTGATCGACTACTATACGTTAAGCTCGCTGTATAAGACCGGCGGAGGAATAATCGGAGGAGCTGTAAGCTCCGCAGCCATCAAGGCATTCGGCGAGATCGGCGGCCTGATCATGATGGGCTTTGTGATCGTCGTGTGCGTCATCGAGATCACCTTCAAATCCTTCATGGAATTCGCCTACATGCTCGTAGAAGGCATCGCGAATTTCATCGAAAGCGGCAGAGAAAGATACGATGAGGGCGAAGAAGAACGTGCACTGAAGCGCGAGATCAGGGACACCGAAAAGCAGATGATCCGCGAAGAGCGAAGAGCAGCCCGCATGGAGCAGCTGGAAAAGAGAAAAGCGCAGCTGTACGAAGTGTACGACGAAGAATTTGACGATGACGATGAGTATGAAGAAGGTCCGGTGATCGGAGACAGGAAAAAACCTGCCCGCAAAAAGAATCCGAAGGTAGATAAATTCCCCGGAAACAAGCCAAAACTGGATGTGCCGATCTATGAGGACACCTTTGAGGACGAAAAGTCCGGCAAGATCAGGAAGGCGATCAAAAAATCCAAAAAGACCGGCTTCCTCGACGGAACATGGCTAAAAGAAGACAAGGCCCGTATGCCCGACATTCCGGACGACAGCCCGGAGATGCGCGAGATCACCGATACGGAGATCGATGAGGATTTCGAGATAGAAGACGAAGATACTACGCGCAAAGAAGTCGGCGAGTTTACCATAGAACGGGGCGATGAGCCGATCGATGACGCTTTGGAAGAACCTGTCCCGGCAGCGCCAAAAGGCCGAAGCCGCAGGATGCGTACACCGGAGAGAGCGCCTAAAAAGCCTGCCTCGGGCGGCATAGCTGTGGATGAGTGGGATGAGCGCGGCGACGATGACGACGGCTGGGGCGAGGACGATGCGCTTTATGCCATGGAAAAGGCGGCAGCGCGGACAAAGCCAAAACGAAAAGCGGCACCGGCTGCCGAAGAAACTCTTTATGAGGAAGAAGAGATCAATACAAGAGCGGCTTCGCCTACGAGAGAAACCGCAAGTGCAGATGAAGCCCCGAAGGCAGAAGTGAAAGCGCCCGGAGGCCCTAAGAAGAACCCACGTTCGTCCGAGGCCGAAAAAGAAGCCGGCATCACAAGCGTGGCAAACGAAATAGCCGGAGCTGCCGAGGTGCCCGAAAAAAAATACGTATTTCCGCCGCTCAAGCTTCTGAAGAAAGGCTCGGGGCGTTCACAGGGAGATTCGGATGCCACCCTCAGAGCGACGGCTCAAAAGCTGCAGGACACGCTTTATAACTTCGGCGTTAACGCCACCGTCACCAATGTAAGCTGCGGCCCGACGGTCACCAGGTTCGAACTGACCCCCGAGATGGGCGTCAAGGTGAGCAAGATCGTCGGCCTGGCCGATGATATTAAACTGAATCTCGCCTGCGCGGACATCCGTATCGAGGCGCCTATCCCGGGAAAATCGGCGGTAGGCATAGAGGTTCCCAACAAACAGACCAGCGCGGTCATGCTGCGCGATCTGCTGCAGTCCGAAGAATTCCAGAATGCTTCTTCGAAGCTCGCGTTTGCGGTGGGCAAGGACATCGGCGGAAAGCCGATCGTGACAGACATTGCCAAGATGCCCCACGTACTGATCGCAGGCGCTACAGGGTCGGGTAAGTCGGTGTGTATCAACACGCTGATCATGAGCATCCTGTACAAGGCCAAACCGGACGAAGTAAAGATGATCATGATCGACCCCAAGGTCGTCGAGCTGAGCGTCTACAACGGTATTCCGCATCTGTTCATCCCGGTCGTCACCGACCCGAAGAAAGCCGCAGGGGCGCTCAACTGGGCGGTCAGCGAGATGAGCAGCCGTTATAATACCTTTGCGGAATACGGGGTAAGAAATCTGAAGGAATATAATCACAAGGTCGAGAACCTGAGGCTGGCGGAGGGCGACACCAGGCCGCCTAAATTGCCCCAGATCGTCATTATCGTGGACGAGCTTGCCGATCTTATGATGGTCGCGCCGGGAGACGTAGAAGACGCGATCTGCCGCCTTGCGCAGCTTGCCAGAGCGGCAGGCATCCATCTGGTCATCGCGACGCAGAGGCCGTCCGTAAACGTCATCACAGGCCTGATCAAGGCAAACATGCCCTCGCGTATCGCCTTCGCGGTTGCTTCGGGCGTCGACTCCAGGACCATCCTGGATATGAACGGTGCCGAAAAGCTTCTGGGCAAGGGTGATATGCTGTTTTATCCGCAGGGATATCCCAAGCCGGCACGGCTTCAGGGCTCGTTTGTATCAGATGAAGAAGTCAGTGCGGTAGTGGAATATCTCACCGACAAAAACCCACAGATGAATTATGACCCCGCGATACAGCAGCAGATGAATTCGGCCCAGCCGGGCGGTTCCTTCGGTTCATCCGGAGACGACCGCGATGCCTATTTTGCCGAGGCCGGCAAGCTGATCATTGACAAGGACAAGGCTTCGATCGGTATGCTGCAGAGGATGTTCAAGATCGGCTTCAACAGAGCCGCGCGCATCATGGACCAGCTGGCCGAAGCAGGAGTGGTAGGTCCCGAGGAGGGGACCAAGCCAAGAAAAGTGCTGATGTCTCCGGAACAGTTTGAGAATTATCTGGAAGAGAACGGATGAAGTCCTACGATAAAAATGTTTATCACAGATTCAAAAGAAAATACCGGGCCTTGTGAAGGCAGCGGCTGATTCAGACGCGAAACAGCTGACGAATCAGTCAGGAAAAGATAATCTGACAGGAGAATTATTTTGATAGAGCTACGTATCCTCTCTGTAGGCAGGAGCAAAGAAAAATACTGGAACGCGGCGGTCGCGGAGTATGCAAAAAGGCTCAGCAGATACTGTAAGCTTTCATTTGCGGAGGTGCAGGACGAAAAAACGCCCGATCAGGCCTCCGCGGCAGAATGCCGGCAGATCAAAGAGCTCGAAGGCTCACGTCTGCTGAAACAGATTCGTGAAAAAGATTACGTGATCGCTCTTGCCATAGAGGGAGAGATGCTCGACTCGGTTGAGCTCTCCGAACGGCTCTCCCGGCTCATGGTGACGGGAAGCAGCAGTATCGCCTTTGTGATCGGAGGCTCGCTTGGCCTTTCCGATGAAGTGCTTAAGAGGGTCGATAAGAAGCTCAGCTTCTCACGTATGACATTTCCGCATCAGATGATGCGGGTGATCCTGCTTGAACAGATCTACCGGAGCTTTAGGATCATGAACAATGAGCCTTACCACAAGTAGCACTTCCGGATCATGACCGAGGCGCATCCGGAATCGTAAAAAGAACATTAGTTTACATAATTCTATTTTGATATGACATAATTCGTTTACATAACTTCGGCAGTTCCTTTTAAAGGAATAATGTCAAATGTGCTATCAAAACACAAAACAAAGAAAGGAAACTACCTTATAAATGGCAGGCAGCATCATTGAACTGAAGGCCGATGTTCCCGT
>CADCPK010000171.1 GCA_902803215.1 uncultured Lachnospiraceae bacterium | reverse complement strand
TTCAATCGAAAAGAACGGAAAACCCATCGAACCTCAGGGCCCCGTCTCCGTTCAGATCATCTATCGTGACGCCATCGAACAGGCTGCCGATACCACCGTCGATACCGTTCATTTCGAGGGCAAAAAGGAAACCCCCAAGGTTCTCGAGACCGTAGCCGAAGGCACAGACACCGCCACGGAGCAGGTCTCCTTCGAGACGGATGGGTTCTCTGTCTTTGTCATCGTCGGAACAGTGATCGAGAAGAATGTACTGGCGAGTGACGGCCGCAATTACATGGTAAAGGTAAGCTATTCTGCCGATTCCGGCAGCCCGGAGGGGGCAGAGCTGACCGTCGAGGAGATTCTCGGTGTATCCGAAGAGTATGCGGAGTATGTATCGAAAACCGAGAATGCGCTTGGAATGGAAGAAGGCAGCGCGGGATATATCCGGCTGTTTGATATCAAGATCGTGGATCAAGATGATCACAGCGTGAAGTACCAGCCGAAGGAGGGTACTACTGTTGACGTACGGATAGAACTGACTGATGCGGAAGACGGGAATACTCTGAATGTCGTGCACTTTGCAGATGATCAGGCAGAGGGTGATGTTGTGGATGCCAGTACAGAGAGCGGTGCAGATGGGTCCGCCGTAGAATTTGAGGCCGAGAGCTTCAGTGTGTATTCGATCGTGGAAGGGAAAGAACCGTTTGTACAGGGCGATGTAACAACGGTACAGAGTCTTTCAGAACTTTCCGAGTGTTATGGTGATCCGGACGGGTTCTATCTGTACACAGTCGGCGTAAAAAAATACATTATGAATTCTGTTAAGGATAACAGTGTTTATCCGGAGACAAGTAATATTCTGGAAGCCGGTAAATGGTATTTTGAGAATGCGGGCGGGGACAATTCCTATTATATTTATACGTTTGACAGTAGTGGCAGCAGAAAATACATGAAAAACATTGCCACGAATAATGGGCTTAATATGAACCTGTCTGACAGCCCTGAGACTTCTTTTACTGTGTCAGAGGTAAACAATGAAGCCGGCGTTTTCAGGTTCTACGTGACTGACACAAACAAATTATTGCAGCATTCCAACGGCGGTAAAGGTATGCGTCTGCATACCGATGTAAATAACAACGGCAAAATTACGATTACATATGCTTCTTCGGTAGGTATTCCGGATGACTACTACGAGCTTGGCGGCAAGACCTTCGGCATCGCATATCATAACGATTCTGCCGCAGCCGCCGCTGTGACCGCAGAGAACAAGGTGGTAGCTAATCAAAACCGTCTTGCCGGTCTTGATATGCTTATGCGTTCCGATGTCCTTGGCAGCGACGGCATTCTGCTTGTTGCACAGGACAGTGATATTCAGGAATGGACATTTGAATCTGTTAATGAAGATAAATACTACATCACCACCACCGTGGACGGAAGCAAAAAGTATCTGACCATAGATGGGAGCAATGTGACCCTGGAAGACACACCGCATGACGTGAATTCTCTTATCAAAGCGACTCCCGGCACCGGCGCGAACAGCGGCAAATGGCATTTTTCGGTGAATGGTTATTCGCTTAATTTTGCGGGGAGCTCTGCAAATGGCTTCAATGCTGCGAACAACAGCAACAGCTCAACCTGGCTGAACCTGGTGGAAAAATCCAGCCTGACGGAGGAGGATTTCGTTTCTTACTCGGCCAGAAAAATCAGCGCCAGCGATGAAATCCTCAGTGCGGCTGAAAAGGATGAAAATGGTGAAATCAGGGAGGATGAAGAAGGAAACGTCGTCTATAAGACTGAAAAGGAAAAGGTCATTATTTACACCCGTGTCTGGAATGACACTGCAAAGAAATATGAATTCTATGCCATCGATCACGATGGCTCATTGCTGCGCGTATATGACAGCGGCGATCTGATCAACTGGGTCGGCAACCAGGTGAATTCCGCTCTTTGGGAATTTACGGAATACACCAATGCCGACGGCACACCGAACTACTTTTATGAGCTGCAGAACAGTGCCTACCCTAATACTTACCTCGTTCCGCAGAGCGGCGGGATTATTTCAAGCCAGCCTGTCGGCGTCAACATGGAAGGAAGGAAAAACGGCTTTGACTATACGACGATCCTGTCATGGGACGATGAGGCCTATGGCTATTCCGGATTAAAGGTGGTAACCGACGAAAACGGCGCAAAAAGAGTCGTGACATGCCCGAAAGATGAAGCAGATGATTTTTACTTTGCCGTGATTACGCCGCAGGTACAGGAAGCAGATCCGCTGACGACCGTTCAAACCGTGGATAACACGGAATACGGTATCAACATCCGAATGATCGATTTCAATAATGCGCAAAGCGCCAAAAAGGATCGTGATCTTGTGCAGGATGCTTTCTTTGGCAGCCACGCCTATAATCAGACCGTACAGGATTCCGGCCTTCTTTCAAGCAATCTCGTCAATGGCTATCCTCTCACGACCGCCAGCACCGGGCAGGCGGGACGGAGTCTTTCGGAATTGTTTAATGATATGACGCGCGCAAATCATCTGTTTATACAGAGCGTATACAATGAAAGCGGGTACTTTGAATACGACAGCACACAGAATTTTGCGCATCTGAACGACGATGGGAATTTTACGGTTTATCATCAGCTGGGCGGCATCGGGACGGATATGGGCGTTACGAGAACACACGGACAGTTCATGCCCTATAATGAGATCAGCCAGGATGTGGGGTATGCCTATACCCAGAACGGAGAGCTGATAACGAACAGGACGGATGTGCTGCGAAATGAACTGCCGGATACTGATCCCCGAAAGGGAGAGCCGCTTTATTCCATTCCGCAGAATGAGGCGGATTATTTCTTCGGGATGGAGCTTTCTGCCAGCTTTACACAGACACCGGATGGTCTCGACAACTGGGGCCACGACATTATCTTTGAGTTTACCGGTGATGACGATTTCTGGCTCTACGTTGATGACGAATTAGTCCTGGATCTGGGCGGTATACACAGTGCCATGCAGGGAACTGTCAACTTCCGGACGGGAGAGGTGTTGAATAATACGACCAGGACGACGCTGTATGATCTCTTTAAGCAGAACTATGCAGCCAGGGGACTGGACGTATCCGCTGTTGACGATCTCTTTGAAGTGAAACAGGTGGATGGCAAAACGGTTCATGTCTTCAAGGATTATTCGACCCACACCATGAAAATGTTCTACATGGAACGCGGCGCCGGCGCATCCAATCTGAAGATGCGTTTCAACCTGGCTTCGGTAAAACCCGGAACGGCAGAATTATCGAAAAAGCTGACGGGCACACAGAGCCCTTCCAACAGGCTGATGCAGTATCCTTATCAGATCTGGTATGCCACTGCCCAGTATGATAAGTATGAGGACGGCAGCTATAAATTTGACGCGAACGGGAATAAAGTAGTTCTGGCATATGACGATCCCGTTCTGATGAGGCAGGCGGACAGTACGGCCAACCCCATCCGTGTCGTTTACAAGGGCACAAATACCCTTGTTCCCTTCAGAGAATCTCTGACGATCGACGGGATCGAGTATCGGAATGTTTTCCTGCTGCGGCCTGGGGAAACCGCGGTCATCATGTTCCCGGAGGACACATACCAGTACAAGACGATCGAATGCGGTGTGGATTCCGAAGTATACGAAAAGGTTCTGGTGAACGGAGAAGACATTTCGGACACAGGAAGGCTCTATCATAACACGGACGGCGAACAATCCGGCAGCGGGGACGATTCCGACTCCCGCCGCAAGGATTACGGGACCGGCTATGAAACGGCCGATACGCGTCCACGGGTTGAATATACGAACCAGGTAGCAGCCGGCGTCATGCGTACCCTGACATTCAAAAAGGCTGTCTATGATGTAGACGGAACAATTCTGTCCGATGAAGAAGCCGCGAAGGTAGATGCGACATTCAGCTTCCGTCTGTATCTGGGAAATGAATATGCAAATGAGGACAGCCTTCCTCTGGCGGATATGTATACGTATTACATCAGGGATCCGCAGGGTTACTATGGCATGTGGGATTCACAGGCGCAGACGTTTACGAGGCTGGAGGGAGTGACAACCTTTGAACAATTCATGGCACTGCCTGAGGATGTACGGCGTTCGGCCACCTACACCACATCAATGTACGGAGCTATCTCTAAGATCCGTGCGGGATATACTGTGGAAGTACGGGATCTGATTGTCGGCACAAAGTATAAGGTGGAGGAGCGCGACGAGGAGCTTCCGAAAGGCTATACAAGGAGAGCTTCCGACGGCTATGTCCGCACCGATCCGGGGCCGGAAGGGACGGAGTACGTCTATTATACCGAGAACGGAGTATACGGCAGACATGTGCTGACAAAGGAGAGCACAATAACCGCGGAGCCTGTATCGGACACCATCGCTTCAAAGACCGATTCACCGGAGCTTGAGATCCGCAACCAGGAGGGCTGGGGCCTGACTGCAAGTAAGGTGTGGACGGATAAGGACTTTATGACGCACGATCCCATCTATCTGGCGATCTATCTGCGGACAGGAGAAGAGCCTGACTGCACGTATACGCTGCTGCCGGATATGGTCAGACAGCTTACCAACAAGGATACGGAAGCATACTTCTTCTTCCAGGATCTTAAGGTCAACGGAACCGCGTATCAGTTTGATCAGTTCGTTGTCCGGGAAGTGGGAGTGACCGCAGGTGAAGGGCAGACGCCCGCCGTTGACAGCGCGGGAAAAGTCACCGTGGACAGCAATGTCACGGTAACTCCCATAGATGATGGTGATTCTATAGAGGTTGGCGGAACGCCCGCCGGCGGCACCTATCGCAAAGAGACCTACACCGTAAGCTATGAACCCGGCTCCTCCACAGGGCGCAACAGCAACATCCGCAACGATATCGTTACAAATGCGCGGCCCGGCATCCGGATCTTTAAGACCGACTGGAGCGGCGAGAATTATCTGTCCGGCGCGGCATTCACACTGAAGGATGAGAGTGGAAACAATGTCGCGGCTGCTTCCTATACGTCGGACAGCACAGGTCTGGTTACGACGGCTTATCTGAGCCCCGGAACGTATAAGGTGGAGGAGATTAAAACCCCTTCGGGATATGTGGCGATGGACGGAGAAATCACCATCACTGTCGCAAAGGATGGAGATAATAAGGATACGTTTACCGTGACGGGCGATGATGATTACTTTACATTTTCAGAGGCTTCCGGCACGGCTATGCCTCGCATAACTATAAGAAACCGTACCGTTCAGGAACTGAAGATTGTCAAGAAAGGTGTGGATGGAGAGACAAGAACTCCGCTTGGCGGTGTGCATTTCGCACTGTATGATCAGGTCAGGGACGCGGAGGGAAATCTGCGTGAGGCATATCAGCCAAGGAGCGGCTATGAGGACCTGGTGACGAACGAAGAGGGCCTGATTGAGAACATCACGATGCTTGATCCGGGCCCCGGCACCTACTACCTGAAAGAGATCGCGGCTCCCAGCGGCTATAAAAAGCTTGCGGAGGATCTCTGCTTCACCATCGGAGAGGACGGAACCGTTACGATTCATAACGATGGATATGGGGGCTGGCTGACAGAAGATACATCCACTCCGGGAAGTGTCTCTTATCAGATAGAAGTCGAGAATACACCCCTTGGCATCACCATCCGGAAGACGGACGAAAACGGGAACCCTCTGCAGGGAGCACAGTTTGTGCTGACCAGAAAGAATGACAACAATATCTTTGTGAATGTCAGTGACTATGGACTTGGGCAGAACGGCCTGATCGATTTGACGACCGGGACAGAAAAGACATTTACCGGAATGGCGACAGGTATCTATAAGCTTTCAGAGACGAAAGCGCCGGACGGCTATATCATTACCAGGAAGGACCTCTGTTTCAGCGTATCGGACGGAACTGTGAAGCTGACAGATGAAAACGGTAATGAGACGACCTATGAAGGTGTATCACTGGCAGATAACAACACAACCATCGTAGTAAAGAACAATATCGGCGTATCCCTTCCGGCTACGGGAGGTGCCGGAACCGGCCTGATTTATCTTCCCGGTATCCTGCTCACAGCCTTTGCCGGCGCGGAACTGATGATGAGACGGAGAAGGAAGGCGGCTTAAGGAAAGAATTCATTCAGCCGGGGATCCCGGCTCTTTTGGCGCGGCTGCGGGAATGCATGAAGTGCTTTGTGCAGTTGTCCTGTTATAGCAAAATTACAAGGAGAAAAGCTGATCTCAGGAGACGGGATCGGCTTTTCTTATATTTTGTGCACGGTTTGATATATTTGATCGGGAATATGATTGCGGCCCCAGTCATCCACATGTTACACTTTCATTAAGGAAACGCTGATTTATTCGATTGAACTTTGACAATTGACGTTATAAATGATATAATAATAGTATCAAAATGCACATCAATTTCAAGAGGGTGAGCACATGAATCAGATGACCTTCAGTGACATGGAATATAGCGGACGGAAGAAGGTAACACAGAAGGAGAAGTTCCTCCGTCAGATGAACCAGATCATTCCCTGGGATGAGTGGGTCAAGAAGATTCAGCCGCATTATCCTGCCGGGAAACGTGGCCGTCCGCCGCGTGGGATAGAGGTTATGCTCCGCATGTACCTGCTGCAGATCTGGTTCAATCTCTCTGACGCAGGTCTGGAAGATGCCATCTATGAT
>CADCPK010000170.1 GCA_902803215.1 uncultured Lachnospiraceae bacterium | reverse complement strand
GTGCCCACCGTAAATATCGCAAAGAACACGCACAGCGAGGTGAGGATCGCGATCGTCTCGGTGAAGATCATCCGGTTTTTATCATGAAATTTATGCAGCAGGATCCAGAATCCGCCCAGGATGGGCAGTGCGATCGGTACTGTCAGAAATAGAGAATTCAATTGAAAACCCTCCGTCTACTTAATCAAAGTCCGAAAAGCGTAAGGATCGTCGGGCCGGCAATGCCAATAAGCAGCGCTCCTGCGCAGAGAAAAACAAGCGGTATCCACATGATGCGGGGCGGTTCCGCCTTTTTGAGCTCGGCCTCCTTCCCCTCATGTCCCGGGAAGAACGCATCGACCACAACGGTCAGCAGGTAACCCGCGGTCAAAAGCGCCGAGATCAGAAGCACCACCGGAGCGATGATCGCAAAAGGCATCAGCCCGCTGTCGATCGCCGCCGAGGCAATGTACCATTTGCTGAGGAAACCGGCCATCGGCGGAATTCCCACAAGCGAAAGCGACGCGGCGGTAAAGCACAGCATGGTGATCGGCATTCTTTTTCCGATCCCCTTGAGATCTTCGACCTTCCTGATCCCCAGCTGAACGATGAAGATACCGGCCACCAGGAACAGGCAGCCCTTGGAGAACATGTGCCCCATCAGATGCAGCAGGCCGCCTTCAAGCCCCTCCTCGGAGAGGAACGAAAGGCCAAGAAGGATGTACGAAATCTGACTCACCGTCGAGAACGCCAGCCTTCTCTTCATCACTTTCTCGCGGTATGCCATCATCGAACCCATAAAAATGGTCAGCAGGCAAAGCGACATCCAGGTGTACTGTACCCAGGTCCCCCGGATCAGCTCGGTACCGACCGAAAAATATACAAGCCTTATGATCGCAATAACGCCGGCTTTCGCCACGATGCCCGAAAGCAGCGCGGAGGCGGGCGCCGGGGCTATCGGGTGGGCCGTCGGAAGCCAGCCGTGCATCGGATACATACCGGCTTTGGTTCCGAAACCGAGGATGCCCAGGAAGATCACGGCGAGGAAAAGGGGTTCGTGCCCCGAAACCTTGGCCGTATCGATGAATCCGCCGTAGACGAACGAAGCGTCGCCCGTAGTGAAGTGATAGACAAAGAACACCGCCAGCAGACCAAGAAGTGCGCCGGCTACCGAGTAGAACAGGTACTTGAGGCCCGCTGCTACCGCTTCTTTGGTGAGGTCGTGGAGAACAAGCGGGACCGTCATCAGGGTCACCATTTCGAAGCAGAAATACAGGGTGATCAGGTTAGCGGCCATCGCCACCGAGATCAGCGCTCCAAAGGAGATAAAGAAGAAGCAGAAAAAGATGTTCGGCCTCTCTTCATGGTCCATATATGCATACGCGTAGAAGCAGACACAGGTATAGATTGCGATGATCGCAAGAAGAAAATATTTTCCCACTCCGTCAAGCGTAAAGGAAAGGCTCAAGTTGTCCGAAAAGACGACCGGCGTAATGCTCTTCCCCTCCATGATCGAGAGCAGGGCCAGGATGTCTGTCAGAAACAGAATTCCTGTATAACATCTTTTCCGGGTAGGCATGTCGGCCTTCACAAAAGATGCGATAACTCCGAGAATGATCGGAAGCAGTATGGTTGCAAGCAGCAGCATGAGAAGAAATCCTCCTTATGTAAACATAGACAGGCCTCGTTCGATGAGGTCAGCGAAGACCCACGAAGACAGTCCCAGTGCCAGATTTGCGGCAGTGAGGATCAGCATCGGTCCATTGTACGCGAATCTGTGGCGTATGCGGTGCCGGTCGGTCTGCTCGGACGAGCTGTACACACGGATGGTCGTTCGGATGAAGTACAGCGCGTTCAGCAGCGAGCTGGCCGCAAGCACCACCATCACGGAGACGATCGTCGAAATATGGCCGTTTTCTACGGCAGCCATACCGAACAGCAGCTTGGACGAGAAGCCTGCAAATATCGGAATGCCGATCATGGACAAGGCGCCGACCAGGAAAAATACGCCGGCGTTTTTATCACGGATCGCGCTGCCCTGCAGGGCGCTGAATTTGAGGCTGCCTCCCGACACATCCGCAAGACGCGGGGTGGTGAGGAACAGCTGCGATTTTGTGACCGAATGTGCCATGATGTGGAATATCGCGGCGGTAAAGCCGGCCGTTCCGCCGATTCCGATTCCCATGTAAATATAGCCGATCTGCGCCGCGGACGAGAAAGCGACCATCCTGTTGATGTTGTTGGCGCGCATCGCCGACACGGAGCCGAACACGATGCCGCACATGCCGAGTGTCAGCAGCAGGTATCTGATCGGCATGGTCTCGAACAGTTCGATCCCGACCACGCGGTAATAGATCTTGATCAGCAGGAAGATGTAGCATTTGGACACCAGGGACGAGAGGATCGAACCCGACGCGGGTGTCGCCCAGCCGTAGGTGTCCGGCATCCAGTAGTGGAACGGAAACAGACCGCTCTTGATCGAAAGTCCGATCGTGATGATGCCGACCGCCATCGTGATGATCATCATGTTGTTCGGGTTCTGCGAGAGGGCTGCGATCCTTCCTCTCATAGGCACCATCAGAAGATTGCCCGTCACATCATAGAGGAGCACCACACCCAGCAGGAAGAGGCCCGATCCCATAAGGTTGAGGATCATGTAGCGGACCGCGGCCAGCGTGGTACGTCCGATTTCACGGACAATGAGTATTCCGCAGCTTGTAAGGGTGAGGATCTCGAGAAAAACGTATCCGGTAAAGATATCGTTTGTCCACGTCATCGCCATCAGGGCTGCCGTCATCAGATTGATGAGCGTAAAGTAAAGGTTGAGCTTGCTCTCATCGATGTCGTCAAGCAGGAAATGCGTGCCGGCCAGTATGGAGCAGAGCATCACGATCAAAAACAGAAGCGCGATAGCCGCTTCGAGAACGCCTGCCCTGATTTCGTTGCCCCAGGGGGCAGGAAACTCGCCCATCACATAAGTGAAAGCGCTGTTCGTCGTCCAGGTATACCAAAGTACGCAGGATACCATCGCGATCAGCAGACATTCATATATAATTGTATATCTCCTCGCAGTTTTTCCGCTGAGCATCATGCACAGTACGCCCGAAAACAGGCTGAGCACGATGGTGAACAGCGGAAAATTCGTGATAAAATCCAATTTATCTGTCCTCCGTCTGATGCTTTGACAATATGTAAATATCATCCAGCTGCAGCGTGTGGTATCTCTTATAAAGCCGCACGGTGAGCGCCAGCATAATGGCCGTGACCGAAACCGAGACCACGATGCCGGTAAGCACCAGGCCTGCGGGCACAGGGTTGATATAGGCCGAAGGATCGGTCACGCCGTTTACGATGATCGGCGCTTTTCTTCCCTCAATGTAGCCCATCGATGCAAGAAACAGAAAGGTGCCGGTATCCATGATATTCATTCCGATCAGTTTTTTGATCAGATTCCGCTGAAACAGGAGCATGATAAAGCCGATGCCGAACAGTATCACTGCCACTGCTTCTTCATAATTTGCAAGTAATGTCTCAATCACCGCCGATATTTCCTCTCCTGAATAAACTGTAAAAGCCGAACATGGTGCAGGCCACAACAAGACCGACCGCGATGTCCAGCGGAAGGATCATGCCGCCCGAAAGGATGGCGCCGGGGGTTCCTTTGGGGATGTGGTTGTCCAGCCCGTTGGCTCCTGTAAAAAATACGTATCCTTTGGCGAAGCTGTAAAATGCAAGCGAGGCGAATGTGATGGTATTCGAGAGCCTGCGGGTAAAAAACCGGTCTGTCACGTCAAAGCCGAAGGCCGAGGCAAAGATGATGAGCCCGCTGCCCATGACTGCGCCTCCCGAAAAGCCGCCGCCCGGGCCGTTCTGACCGTTAAGCAGTACATAGATCCCGTACAGGAAAATACACGGGATGAGGATCATTCCGACGCAGCGCATGATCGATTCTTTGGAGATGTCGTGGAACTGCATCATCGTCGTTTTGTAGTAGTCCTCGAATTCTCTCCTCCGGTTTTTGCTGTCCATGCGCAGAAGGATCATCACGCAGATCAGCGCGGTGAACAGCACGTGCGACTCGCCCAGCGTATCGAAGGCTCTGTAGTCGAGGATCATGCCGGCCACGACATTGACCGCGCCGGTCTCTTCGACGCCTTTTTGGACATATCTGGCGACGACCGCCGTCGTCTCGGGGTTTTCCCGGCCGTAGCGGGGGAGGTACGAGATAACGAACAGGAGAACGCCGATCAGCAGGATGGCGGAGATGATCGCTACCGCGCTGTACAGCCTATAGTAGCTTCTGCGTTCTCTTTCGATCAGACGCTTTACATCGTCGCGGTTGCTTAAGTCGTTTTTGATCTCCGCAACGCTCTCTTTTATCTCCTGACGGTTGCTGTAGGGAGTTTCGTCCGTCTCCATAATGTGGATCGCGGAATCGAAGTCACCGTTCAGCCATTTGAGAAAGCGGTCTTTTGCAGCCTTCAGGCTGTTTTTTTTCTGTTTTGGTTTGTTCCCGCTGTTTTGCGGGGTGGGTTTTGCCATGGTTCTTCTGCCGTCCTTTCGTTGTTACTCACAGCCGAATCGCGCACTTGCTGCGCGATTACGGGCAAAAACCTGAAAAATAGCAGGGATTCGTCCCATCGCCGGAGGCGATTTTGCATGGACAATTCCGTTACTGTTCGCAGTCTATGGACTGTGAACAGTAACCTTTCGTTGGCTAAGATTATATCAGATGCCGCCGGCACGCTCATCGATTTTTGGGGCCCGACATTTGATCGGCATCTTTATTGTCTTCCTCGCGGATCTTACGAAGGGTGAGGAGGAAAAGTACGCCGCTTATTCCGGCGCCGACCGCCGCCTCTGTGATGGCAAGGTCGGGGGATTCCATCAGGACCCAGAGGATACACATGATGGAACTGTACGCCATAAAAATGATGACGGCCTGCAGCAGCGTTTTTGTCAGGTTAACGCCTATCGCACAGACGATCAGCAGTACCAGCAGGATGATCCTGAGTATCGTTTCAAGACTCATGCGGCTTTCCTCCCTTCCTGAAAGTCATGTAGCGCGAGCGGTCTTTGTTGGTGTAGTACTCCACCTGGCTGAGGAAATGTGTCGAAACAGGGGAGGTGAACCACATAAAGAATATGAGGAAAAGCAGCTTGAGGGTGTCCATGTTCAGGCCGCTTGCGACTGCCATCGCGCTGACCACGCAGAGAAGGCCGAGGGTGTCGCCGATACCTGCGGCGTGCATCCTGTTCATCACAAAGCCAAAGCGGTATACGCCGATGACGGCGGAGATGAAGGAGATCATGCCCATGATCAGGAGGGCTGCCGTGATAGTAAATCTGATCCATTCCATATGTGTCAGGCCTTCTTTCCTTTTTTGCGCGCTTTTTGTTTTTTGGCGCGGGACTGCTTGCCGGAGTTTATGTCAGCTGCAGGCGTTTTGGGGACCTGACCCTGCAGGGGATTGCCGGCTGTGGATGTTTCGTTACCCTGCGTCATTCCGGTTTGTGCTTCTGCAGGTTCTTCTTTCGTCTGCTTCTCTTCCGATGACGATTTTGCCGGTTTCTTTTTATGCGCCGATTTTGCAGATGCTTTTTTTCCCTGCTCAGGCTGCTGTTTTTCGCGTGTCGATTTTGCGGGGATATACATGACCGCGAGGATCAGCACGGCGACGAAGCTGAGCATGGCATAGATGAGGGCTACGTCTGTGAGGTAGCCTTCATGGAGAAGTCCCGACAGGATCGCAATGCTGCAGATCGTCATGGTTCCTATCATGTTGATAGAAAGAATTCGGTCGGTGATTCGGGGGCCGATAACTGCGCGGATCAGCATGACGCCGATCAGGACGGCGAAGATGATCAGGGCTCCCATAAAGAGAAGGTGGTATGCTTGATCGATGTTCATGGTTCCTCCTATTTACTTCATCTTCTTCAGAATATTGATGAAAGATGAATCCTCCATACCCTCTGCGAACTCTTTTATGAGGCAATGGACAACAAAATGATCACCCTCCTGAAAAAGTGTGTAGGTTCCGGGGGTGAGCGTGATGGAGTTTGCGAGAAGTACATTCTGCGCTTCCGTCTTTAGCCCGGAGTCGAATTCGATCACGACCGGATCGGGCGCAGGGCTGCCGCTCAGGGCGATCTTCATCACGGAGAAGGCCGCTTTGATGATCTCGATGATCAGTACTCCTACATATTTGAGGTACAGAGGAAAGTTTCGGAAAAAGCTGATATCGCTTTCACGTTTGTAGCCGAGTACTTTGTACGTGAATAACGACATGAGAGCCGCAAACACTATCCCGAAAAGGACTATTTCGAGAGTGATGCGGCCGTTTAGGATTATCCATAATATGAAAAATAATGC
>CADCPK010000169.1 GCA_902803215.1 uncultured Lachnospiraceae bacterium | reverse complement strand
ATAATAAAAATAAGCGGAGTCATACACATAAAGCAGTCCCGCACAGGCATCCTCAAGCTCCATCGGATACTTATAAGGGAATGCCCTAGTATGATATGACGTCACCCTCTTTTACGCCGACAAAAGTTCCATTGACGCACTTTACCGCCAGCTCCTTGTCACAGTCTCCGATGATCCTGTGATTCTCACCATAGCGTTCACGTATAACAGCCTTAAAATCTTCCATTAGTGTTTTTTCCTTTTCAATTCATTTTCCTGCCACAGTAATACGCATCCCCCGGCTCATCGCAGCTGATGCCCTCATGTCTTATCTCCTCTATTATAGGTGTTCCCCCGCTGACAGCGGGGGAACGATCGGATAAATAATCTTATCAAAGATAAAAATATTTGGTCAGCGGATAAGTCCTTTCCCAATCCACGCTCTTTATCTCAGCCTCCTTTGCGGTATGGATATCGAATTCATCAAATACCATGACATACTTGTTTTCCGTGTCGTAGAGCGGCCACTCATGGGCCTTTCCGTCAGGGGATATGTCCGCAGTAAGCGACGGATTGCCGGTCTTTGCGAACTGAACCCACATTTTGCGCATGGTCGCAGAGAAGGTCAGGTCAAAGACCCTTCCCGTGAAATCGGCACATTCCGGACGATTGAAAATCCCCGCAAGCTCCGTAGCATGTCCGCATTTCAAGTATGGAATGGACGCTTCCGGAGTAAAGTAATAGAGGTAGGACTTTCCGCCTCCCTTTGCCTGCTCCTCTGCAAGCCTTAAATGCGCCGCATTGAACCAGAGCTGGCTGAAAAGCCTGCTGTCTTTATCATATTCTTCTCCCTGCACAGAATCGCGGTAGCTTTCCACCAGTTTCTTATCTTCCTCCGGCAGTTCGGCAATCCTCTTCGACCTGCGGTCTGCACCCCACATTTCAAAAAGCTCCGGACTCAGAAGATGAACGAAATAATTCATCTCATCCTTGTTAAAGCCATGAAGGATCTCGATATTATTCGCTTTGCCGTCTGCATAAGCTGCATACGGTTCAACAGGCAGTAACTTCCCGTCTCTTTCCGGACCTACCCGTAAGCCAAACACGGCAACGGATGCCTCCAGAAGCTTATCAATACTGACCTTCCTCAGATCTTCAACGGTTTTGCAGCCCAGAGCGTCCATCATCTCATTTGTGTGTGCGATAGCCTCTTCCGTGGATACAGTGAGCGAGGGGGCACCGCTCTCGGCGATTACTCTCTTAAAATACTTTTGGGCACCCTCGATCAGCGGAAGCGTTGTCACACTTCCTCCACCCGCGGATTCGCCGAAGACCGTCACGTTTTCGGGATCTCCGCCGAAGAAGGCAATGTTCTCGTGTATCCATTTGAGCGCCATCACCTGGTCCATGGGTCCCAGATTCTGCGCGTCAGGATAGTCTCCTCCGTCCGGCAGGTGTGACAGATGGATGTAGCCGAAAACACCAAGCCTGTACTCGATCGAAGCAACGATGACCTCCGGGTTTTCCTTCACAAGGTTGTGGCACTCATATGTCGGATCGGCTGTCCCGCCCGCACAATATCCACCGCCGCTTTCCATCTAAGATCCCCGACGGGCTGCTTCCCGACAAAAGGTATCCCCTTGTATGCAATGATATTCTCAGTCTTCCTGCCGACGAAGGTTCCGTTGATGCACTTGACAGCCAGAGCCTTGTCAAAATTGCCGCCCGTGATCCGTTTGTTCTCCCCATACTGCGCTTTTACCTTCTCTCTCAGATCACTCCTCTGCTCCACCTGCTTTTGACCGTGTGCCATAATCTTATCCATCATGTCGCTCATAGTTCATCCTCCTTTTATAAAATAAAATCTGTTGTCAGCATTTGCATTAATTTCTTTTCTTTCCGCCAAAATATACCTTAGCAGGCTTGTTGTGGCTGAAGCCCTCGTGCTCTGCCGTGAGCAGGTCCTTGATTTTACTCATGGACATAGACCAGATCCCCGCCAATCATGGTAGCCAGCACAGGAGCATCCTGAATATTCTCCGGGGCACAGGCGGTAATGTCCGTCCCAAGCACTACCAGATCCGCCTCCTTGCCGACAGTAATGCTGCCTATCCGGTCATCGCATTTCATCTGATACGCCTCGTTCAGAGTGGTCGCCTCGATCATCTGCTCGACCGTTACCCGTTCCTTAGCACCATGGAGAGTTTCCGGATGACCGGGTATCTGACGTATTTCCCCCTTCTGCATGCCGGCCAGTGGATAAGCCGGATTCACGACAGGGTAATCACTGGCGGAAGTCACCACGACGCCTGCATCGAAAAAAGACTTCATCGGCATCTGGTTTTCCGCACGATCCTGTCCAAGAACGGACACCATAAGATTGAAGTAGTCGGGATCCATATCGAACCAATGTGGATCATTCACAGCGATGATGCCCAAATTCGCCATGCGGGGGATGTCCGCCAGATCCACCACCTGCAGATGCGTGACCGCATCCCGATAATCACCGTGGCCGGTTTGTGACAGTGCTTTCTCCATGGCATCCAATGCAAAGGCCAGCGCGCCGTCTCCGATGGCATGGACATGCACCGACATTCCGAGTTCGTGCGATCTCTTAAACACCGCCGTCAGGGTCTCCAGATCAAAGCGAAGCTGTCCACGGTATAGATATTGCTGAAAATAATCTTGTCTGCTGTCTTCATAGCTTCCTTCTCCTTCGTCTGTAGTACTGTATTAATTTGTATTGATTTAAGACATAATATTTATCGAAGCAAATACAAGGTGGGTTTCCAGATTGTCAACTTTAGGGGTATCAATCGTCATTGCCTGTAATATCGCAAACCTTTATCGTTTATTAATAATTAAGAGAAAGTATCCGGATGAATTATAAGTTTGCTGAAAATCTGAAGAAGCTGAGAGAAGAAAAGGGACTGTCTCAGAAACAGCTTGGAAAACTGATGTTTGTCGCCCCTTCCACCATCGCCCGTTGGGAAAACGGCAGCCGACTGCCGGACGCTGTAATGATCCTGCGCCTCGCAGGATGTCTCGGAGTGGACGCTAATACGCTTTTTTACATCTGGTGGCCCGGAGCGAAGAATGCCCCAACGTCATCATGGTGGACGACAGCAAGGTCATCCTGACCGAAGGTCTTACTGTTCTGGGAGATGTCATGCCAAACGCCACGATCACTGGCTTTATCAGGCCATCGGAAGCGATCGAATACGCGAGATTAAACCGGATCGCTCTTGCTGTCCTTGATATTGAACTGGGAACGTCCAGCGGTCTTAATCTTTGCAGCACGCTGCTTGAGATCTATCCCTTAACAAACATCGTCTTTCTGACTGCCTACCCCGACTACTCCCTCGATGCATGGAAGACCGGAGCCTGCGGCTTTATTCTCAAACCTCTCACCCCGGAAGGCATAATGGAACAGCTGGAAAAGCTGCGTCATCCGTTTTCGATGGGAGGCACGACGGAGTGAACGATTGGGAAAACTACTTATGGTTCTCCATAATCAGCGTTATAATGACGTTAAGCTTGCAGGCCATTTGGTTCATCTCCATCATTCCCGGAATCGACCGCTGGAACAGGCGCTTTTTCCAAAGTTATTTCAGCGTCCTGATCCTATGCTGCCTTTCCACTCTGACCGGAATTGCTTTGTTCTTTTCAGGCGCTCCGGACGTAGTATTGAATTGTGTGCTGATACTGGAATTTCTGCTGCTTTCGCTACCCATGCCAATGCTGACGATTTACCTTCTGCATTTCTGCGGAGAAAGCATACGATCATCCAGGCTTCTGCATGCTGTGATCGGACTGTGGAGCGTCATTATCGTAATACTTGCAAGTTCTCTGTTCATCGATAGTTTCTTCTATACCTCATTAGATTATTACCGCGGACCCCTGTACCCGCTTTTACTGCTGCCGGCGATCGGGATCCTGCTTTTAAATTTCGCAGGGACGATCAGACGCCGAAAGCAGCTTGGTGGCAAAGCCTTTTTGGGTTTTCTCATCGCATTGGTACCGATGACAGCCGCTATGATCGTACAGCTTTTCACTGAAGCCACCCTTATCCTCGATATCAGCTACACCCTCTCCGCCCTGTCCATGTACAGATTCATACTGAACGATCAGATCGATCAGAACCTGCGCCGCCAGAGGGAAATCGCCCGGCAGCAAATGGAGATCGCCGATCAACGCGCCAGCATCATGGTGCTGCAAATGCGACCGCACTTTATCTACAACACCATGACGAGCATCTACTGTCTTTGCGGT
>CADCPK010000168.1 GCA_902803215.1 uncultured Lachnospiraceae bacterium | reverse complement strand
TGGACATGAATCTGAAATAGAATCCAGATTGGTCGATTCAGATTGTACGATGGAAGCGCTGAAGGCAGACAATAAGAGTATCATCGACGGATTTCAGAATGTCGGAGAACAGATTGTGTTAATTGATTCTGACTACAAACACACTATAGAGAAGTTGCTGGATTGAAAATTCCATTTTACTGATATCATCTCCGGTGAGTAATCGCCGGAGATCTTTTATTTCTCTTTCATTATACGAGAGTGAAAAAATGAAAATCCCCATATAGCAGGCCCGAAGTGAGACTTAAATTTTCGCTTCGGGCCGTTGCTTTTGTTTCAAAACCTCTGGTATAATGATCACGAAAAATTGGGATTTGCGGGGGGATCATAGTGAATGAATTTAACGAATATATACGTGAGCGTTTTTCCACAGTCGGCAATATTGTCATAAAAGCCATGATGGGTGGATACCTTGTTTACCTTAATGGTAAGCTGATAGGTGACATTTGCGATAATGAACTGTTTTTGAAGAGAACACCGACATCGGACAGACTTCTTTCGGACTCAGAGTTGCGTTATCCTTATGAAGGTTCAAAAACACTGATGCACGTATTCGACAGATTTGAGGATACGGATCTGATTGCAGAATTACTGGAAGGCCTATATACAGAACTGCCTGAAAAGAAACCAAAGAAAGCTAAATGAGACTGATCAATTCCCGTTTGTCGGGATGTCACGAAATTGGGATTTGTGGAGTTAAACTATGCGCATCATAAACACCTTAAACCCTCATCTTTTTTCCGGATCGTCGCAGATCCTGCAATACTGGAATTCAGATCTGTTAGAAAACCTGTATTTTTCTCCCAAAGCAGTTCATTCAAGCAGAAAAGGAAAAGCAATTTCAGATCCTTCTTTTTTGAAGAAAATCGAAAGACTCAGTAATTTTCTGGCAGATTCTCATCCAGATTTGCTTTGCGAGGATATGATCAGGTCTTTTGAAGAGGATACGGAATATACGGTCGGGGAGCAATGTCTGTATCTCATTCTGGGCTGTAACACAACCACAATCTACACCACCGAGTACCTTTCAAAAGAAGTTTCTGTCCTCTGTATGGAGTCTCTCAACGGAAACCCCGATATGCTGAAAATGCTCCTTGCTCATGAGTTCACTCATCTCATCAGGAAGCAGTTCTTACAGAAAGATATTTTTGATTCCTGTATTGGTGAGAGAATTGTTACTGAAGGCATCGCAGAAAATTATTCACGCGAAGCGGTTCCCGGCATGAAGGAAAGTGATTACTGTCTCGTTAACACGTCTTGTATTCTATGGGTTCAGAATCATATGGAAGAGATGAAAACTCTTGTAAAAGATAATCTCTCCAATTCATCTCTGATGAAAGACCTGTTTTATATGTTTGCTGAAATTGATTATCCCGTACGCAGCGGCTATGTCTATGGCTATCTTGCCGTAAAACAGTATCTGGAGAAAAACAATCTGTCCGTCAGGGATATTCTGTCTGCTGACTGGCAAATAATAATGGGAGAGGTGCTATGATGAAGCTGTCGGAAATACACCACATTGCCATAATTGTATCGGATTATATGATTTCACGAGATTTCTATGTAAATAAACTCGGTTTCCCTATAATACGAGAGAATTACCGTCCGGATAAGAAAGACTGGAAGCTCGATCTCAAACTGAATTCCACAACTGAGCTTGAAATCTTTGCACCAGTGGATCCTCCCACACGGCCTTCTTATCCGGAAGCCTGTGGGCTCAGACATCTCGCTTTTCACACAAATAATATAGATAAAGCAGTCGAAGAGCTGGAAGCACTTGGCATTCCCTGCGAACCTATAAGAATGGATACCTTCACCGGCAAGATAATGACATTTTTTGCCGATCCTGATGGTTTGCCCTTGGAACTGCACGAATAGGATAACTTCCGGTTTATGGATGAGAGCACAGTATTCATAAATGTAAATTTCAGTTTGCCTAGATCAAACCTCACTGAAGCATCAGCTTCTCCTGTGTAAGCCCTGCCAGACGGCAGAGGACCGCATCACTAAGGGAATGAAGATCGGTAATGCCGTTATCATCCGGCAT
>CADCPK010000167.1 GCA_902803215.1 uncultured Lachnospiraceae bacterium | reverse complement strand
GTTATTTCTTCCTGCCCGACCAACTGGGGCATGACGCCTTCCAAGGCACTGAAATGGATCGATGACAACATGATCCCGTACTATCCGCTGGGTGTTTATAAGGACAGAAGCGCGGGGATCATTCCGGGTAAAAAGGAGGAAGCGTGATGACGAGAGAATTACTTTTTGCCGGGTTCGGCGGCCAGGGACTTCTGTTTTCCGGTAAGGTTCTGGCGTATAAAGGCCTCCTCGAGGACAAAAATGTCAGCTGGCTTCCGTCCTACGGACCGGAAATGCGCGGCGGTACCGCTAACTGCAGTGTTATTCTGAGCGACGATCCGGTCGGTGCACCGATCATCTCCAATCCGGACGTGCTCGTGGCGATGAACCTGCCGTCTCTTGACAAGTACGAGTCCAAGGTAAAACCGGGCGGTACGATTTTTGTCGATAGCAGTCTGATCGAGCGCAAGGTTGAGCGTGACGATATCAATGTGTATTATGTGCCCGCGACAAGGCTTGCCGGCGAGAACGGCGCGCCTACGCTGGCGAACATGATCCTTATGGGCAAGCTGCTGCAGGTGTTTGGGGAGTACGACGAGGAGTACGTCAAGAAGGCCCTCGGCAAGTGCATCTCCGCAAGGCATGCGGATCTGCTGGATCTCAATCTGAAGTGTATGGAGATCGGGAGAGATTACGAATAAGTTTAATTGACAGGGTTGTCGAACTGTGTTCGACAACCCTCTTTTTTTGTTTGGTGAGTCAAAATGGAACCGTCCCCGTGTTCCATTGTGAGATTGACAAAAAGCAACGCATTAGAATATACTGTATCTGTCAAATATAAAAAAACTTTCGTACCGCTAAAGATGAACTGGAGGGATCTGACTATGGATGTTTATTGTATCGGTGAGATGGTCATCGATTTCATTCCCGGAACGGAAGAAGCAAGTTATATCAGAAAAGCAGGGGGTGCGCCTGCAAATGTTGCGATTGCTGCGGCGAAAAACGGGCTGGAGTCAGGCATGTGCTGTAAGGTCGGCAATGATGACTTTGGGCATTTTCTGATGAGTACCCTTGAGGAAAATCACGTTAAGGCGGTTTGCCCGGACCTTTGCGAAGAAGCAATAACAACCATGGCCTTTGTCACACTGGCCGAGGACGGAGAAAGAAAATTCACATTTGCACGGAAACCCGGCGCGGATATGTTCCTCGCTGAGGCAGATGTAAAGGACGAGGACATTGCAGATTCGGTGATCATCCATGCGGGGTCATGCTCCCTTTCCGCGAACCCTGCCGCAGCCGCCACAGTAAAGGCTCTGCGCCTTGGGCACGAACAGGGAAAACTTGTAAGCTTTGACGTGAACTACAGAAATCTGATGTGGAAGGACGATGTAGAGGCCTGTACAAAGGCCGTGACAGACATTCTGGATTATGTCGATCTGCTTAAGATTTCCGAAGAAGAAGTCGAGATGATGGGCGGCGAAGGTGCGCTGCAGGATCTCATGCAGAAGCACGGTATCGCGGTCCTTGTGGAAACTCTGGGATCCGACGGAGCCAAAGCCCTGTTTAACGGACAGGAAATCAGGGTGCCCGGCAGAAAAGTAAAAGCTGTGGATGCTACCGGCGCAGGGGATGCTTTCTGGGGCGGCTTTTTATCGAACCTTCGTTTTCAGGGCGTCGAGAAAGCTGCTGACCTGACCGCCGGGATCATCGGCAAAGCACTGGAATACGGAAACGTATCTGGATGCATATGCGTACAGGGCAAAGGAGCGATTGCGTCTCTGCCTACAAGAGAACAGATAGAAGCGTACATGAAACAGAATGGTTGAACCGGAAAGAAAAATGCAATGGATAGAAAAGAAACGATCTGGAATGAAAAATGTATTATATCACCGTCGCTGATTTGCCTTGATATGTGCAACCTGGAGAGCCAGGTGAATATTTTGAAGGATAATGGGATCGGCATGCTCCACGTAGACATTCTGGACGGGCACTTCAGCCCGAGCATGCCGCTGGGACTCGACACCGTACGCCAGCTGAGAGAGAAGACCGATCTGGCCTTCGACTGCCATGTGATGGTGACGGAACAGGACTATTTTGTGGATGAACTCCTCGATATCGGCGTGGAGCAGATCGTCTTCCATGCGGAGACACAGCCGCATATCGACGGGATGCTCAACCGTATTCACGCAAAGGGTGTGCGCGCCGGCGTTGCTCTTAAACCCGCTACGCCCCTCTCGGTGGTGGATTATGTTCTGGAGAAGTGCGACACCGTTCTGCTCATGCTGATCAATCCCGGCTATGCTTTTGTAAAAGGCGAAAAACAGGTGGATTACGCGAACCGCAAAATAAAGGAACTCCGCCGCATGATCGATGAGCGGGGCCTGAACACAAAGATCGAGGTGGACGGCCGCATTTCACGGCAGAATATGATCGATTACGGCGCACACGATGTAGATATTTTTGTAACAGGCAGCACATGTCTTAACAGAAACGATCTGCCTGCAGGCATCAGGGAACTTGAGAAGATACGGGCCGGTTTCTAACGGCAAAAAAGGGGGAAGAGAACAAGATGGATTTTTCAAGCAGATATACCAATGACTGTCGGGACGTGATGGACGAGATCGGCAAAACACTTGCAAGCATCGATCCCGAATCCCTGGAGAGACTCACGAAGGAGATACTTTCTGCGGATCAGGTGTTCTTTGTCGGCGTAGGACGGGTAATGCTGGCGCTGCAGTGCGTCTGCAAGAGACTTGCCCATCTGGGAATAAAGGCCCATTACGTAGGCGAGATCACAGAACCCGCCATCACCAAAAACGACCTTCTGATCGTAGGCTCGGGCTCGGGACAGTCCCTGTTTCCGCTCGGAATAGCCAAAAAAGCCAGGGCGGCAGTGGATTGTAAGATCGTACATATCGGCTCTAATCCCAACAGCGAGATGAAGGATATTGCTGACTTTATGGTCCGCATTCCGGTGCGTACCAAGTTTTATCTGGAAGATGAGATCGACTCCTGCCAGCCGATGACAAGTCTGTTTGAGCAGAGCGTTCTGCTTCTCGGAGACGTGCTGGCCAAGATGATCATCGAAGAGAGAAATCTGGATATGAAATCGCTGTGGCAGTACCACGCAAATCTGGAATAACGAAGCGGGAGAACGGACAGGTGTGATGCAAACCGGCAGGAATGCCGGAATGCAGAACACAAAGGTCCTTATTACAGGAGATGAAAATGAACAAACAGGAACTGCTTAAATATACAGGCTCTGTCCAGCAGGTGGCCTACGTGCGTCCTGTCACGTATATGGAAGGCCGTGCAGGCGGAATGAAGGCTTACGAGATGAAAAACGGGCCGCTTTCCTGCCGCATTCTCACAGACAAGTGCCTGGACGTGGGAGCTGTCAGCTACAAAGGGATAAACTTAAGCTTTTTGTCAAAGCCCGGCCTTCAGGGCAGAGCACACTACGATACCAACGGAGAGGAAGCCGTGCGCAGCATCATGGGCGGATTCTTCTTCACCTCCGGCCTGGAAAACATTTGCGCCCCGTGCACGATCGACGGCGTAGATTATCCTATGCACGGCCGTATCCGTACCACCCCGGCGGAGCACATCAGCGCGGACGCATACTGGGAGGATGACAGATATATCCTTAAAGTGTCCGGCGAGATGCGCGAAGCCGCACTTTTCGGAGAAAATCTTGTGCTCCGCAGAGAGATCAGAACCGAGCTCGGCGGAAAGAGCATCACCGTGACGGATGAATTTGAGAACGAGGCGTACCGTGATGAGCCGCTTATGCTGCTCTATCATATCAACCTGGGTTATCCGTTCCTGGATGAAAATACAAGACTGTTCATTCCCACCGGGAAGGTCACCGCACGTGACAGTGACGGAGAGGGACATGAGGCAGAATACGACAGAATGGATCCGCCTAAGGAGAACGAGCCGGAGTATGTTTTTATCCACTCGATCAGGCCCGATGCCGAGGGAAATGTGGATGTCCTTGCGGTAAATGAACCGCTCGGCCTGGGCATAAAACTGTCCTATAATGTGAAGAATCTTCCGTACTTTATGGAGTGGAAATCCACTGCGGCAGGAGATTATGTGATCGGTCTTGAGCCGGCAAATTCGAGTGTATACGGACGTCCGTATCACGAAAAAGAGGGGACGGTTCACCGTATTGCTCCGTTCGCGAAGGAGAAGAATGTCCTGACGTTTACTGTGCTGGACGGCGCCGAGGAGATAGGCGCGGCCATCGAAGAATTCAAAAAAAGATAATGCCGCAGGCGGCTGTAAGAATCTGAGCTTTATGTAATGTTTTTATACAAGGAGGGCAACATGAAACGTTCACAGATTAACGCGATCATCAAAGACTTTGAGGCTATGCTGAATGAATACAGGTTCGCACTGCCGCCGTTCCTCAGCTTTACACCTGAAGAATGGCAGGAGAAGGGCCACGAGTATGATGAAATCCGCGACAATGCGCTCGGCTGGGATATCACCGACTACGGTGAGGGTAACTTTGCGGTAAAGGGACTTTCTCTGATCACGATCCGCAATGGCAATGTTCATGATCCGAAGTACACCAAGACCTATGCGGAGAAGATCATGATGCTCTATCCGGGACAGATTTCCCCGAATCATTTCCACTGGAACAAGATGGAAGACATCATCAACAGAGGCGGCGGAGACCTGATCTTCCACCTCTGGAACGCCAACCGTGAGAACGAGGGCGAGCTGCTTGATACAGACGTCGAGATCAATAAAGACGGACGTAAATATATGGTTCCGGCGGGCTCTGACATTGTGCTGCATCCCGGCGAGAGTCTGACACTGTATCCGTACTACTATCATGAATTCATCATCCCGAAGGACGGCACCAAGGTGCTTGTGGGTGAGGTTTCCATGTGCAACGATGACAATTCGGACAACCGTTTCTACGAGCCGCTCGGACGCTTCCCGACCATCGAGGAGGACGAGCCCCCGTACAGACTGCTTTGCAACGAGTATCCGCCGGCAAAGGACTGAAGATAAGGCAATTGTGAGCTGACCGGTAAACAGCGGCGGTATAAAAACAGCGGCATAGATTACAGACAAAACTGTATCTATGCCGCTGTTTATTATTGTCCGGTTCCGGCACGCCGCCGCGCGGCCTCTTTGCCGGTCAGCCGTGGGCTATCTGTGCGAGAACCCCGTCCATGTCTACTTTGGAAAAGTCCGTCACATCCACCGGGATGGTCGTTCCCAGCTGTATATCGTAGTTTTTGCGGTCGATGTCCGCACGGAACTGTTCATATGTCAGCATGGCATCCGTCACGATGTCCTCGCTGCCGCCCCCCGTCTCTTTGTGGTAACGGTTTGTAAGATGCCCGGGGTGACGGGTCTCGGTTTTATCTCTCGTTATGCCCCTGTCATAGATAGTGCGCCAGTCTCCGTACAGATATACGGTGAATGTCTTATAATTGTTCTCTTCGATCAGCTTGAGGAGCTGTTCCCGATGGCTGAAATTGAAAGGATATTCGATCAGGATACTTTTTTCTTCCCACATCATATGCTGCAGTGTCAGATAAAACTCTTCAAGACAGAACCTGTTGAGCCTTGCTTTCTGCTCTGCGTTGTCAAATCCGAATCTGTCCCATTCGCTTTCCTTGATCGCATCGTAGGAAAGGATCTCAAGTTCCTCGAATTGAGCTTTGATCTGCCGGGCCGCGTAGCTTTTTCCGGTTCCCGGACCGCCGGTCACGATCACAAGTGTTTTTTTGCTCTGCAGTTTCATGCCGTACACCTCCCTCACGAGAATGAGTATAAGGGATTATGCAGCCGCAGTATATATAAAATACAAACTTATGACATGTTTGACAGGACATTTTGCTCTGTCGGATGAGACTTTTGATTTGTAAAGCATAAAAGAGATTTAACTTCCGGAAGCCTTTAAAATCAAGCAAAAACGGCGGATTTGAGCTCAAAAGACAACGGTCCACGTTTGTGCAATATGCACAAACGCAGGTTTGTATTATGAAGCAAAATAGATAATTTTACAATGGTTTGTATTACATTATTGACAAAAGGAACAGTTTTATCCTAAAATAGTTCGTGTATTAAGATTAAAATACTAAAGTATTTTAATCTGGGACTAATTTTCACAAACTAAGGAGGTTTTTGTGATGAGAAGAAAAGTTTTGGCCGGAATTCTGGCAGCATTAATGTGCACAAGCGCCCTTTCAACAACAGCATTTGCAGAGGAACCGTTAAAGATGGGTTTCATCGTTGGTTCTTTTGAGCATGTATTCTACAACCTTATTGCAGAAGGTATTCAGGAGAAGGCTGATGAGCTTGGCATCGAAGCTACTATCCTCGACGCAGAACTTGATGCGAGCATCGCATCCGACAAGATCCAGAACCTCTCTGCAGACGGCAACGTAGCAATCGCTCTGGCCTGCAACGATGCAGCCGGCTGCAAACCTGCTATCGAGAATGCTGACGCTGAAGGCGTTAAGATGTTCACATTCGACTGTACATCAGAATCCGATGCCATCAACTGCTTCGTAGGAACTGACAACTTTGAAGGTGGAAAACTCGGCGGCGAAGAGCTTATTCGTCTTACCGAAGACGGCGCTACCGTAGCTATCATCGGTTATCCGACCGCTTCCTCCTGCCTAGACCGTGAGAACGGCGCTCTCGAAGTTCTTAAAGACGCAGACAGAAACGTTCTGACCGGCTATAACTATGAAGGCGATGCCAACAAGGCTGCAGAGATCATGGAAAACATCCTGACCTCCAATCCCGATGTTGCCGCAGTATTCTGCGTAGGCGACCCCGCTGCATCAGGCGCTCTTTCCGCTATCAGAGCAAACGCTTCTGACTGCAAGATCATCGGCTTCGACGGAAATCCGGAAGCAAAAGAAGCTATCCTTGACGAAGAGACCGGCAAATGGTGGGTATCCGAAATTTCTCAGGACCCGCATCAGATAGGTACCCGTATTGTTGAGGAAATGTACTCCTTCATGACCGACGGAACCGTGACCGACAAAGTCGTTTACATCGCTCCGTACATCATCACAGCTGAGACCCTGGCTGCAGAAGGCACCGAGGATGCAGCAGCTGAGGAAGCACCGGCAGAGGAAGAAGCAGCAGAAGAAGCACCGGCTGAAGACGCAGCAGCAGAGGAAGCTCCGGCTGAGGATGCAGCAGCAGAAGAAGCACCGGCTGAAGACGCAGCTGAGTAATATCAAAATGTGAGCTTCACGGTTCAGTGAAAGTTTGATACTAATTGCCCAAACGGGGGTACCTGTTTGGGCAATTTTTAGGAATTTTTGGGACCCCGGAGGTCCCCTGACGGAAAGGAAATATGTATGGAGCCTATTTTACAAGTAAAAAATATCAGCAAAGTATTTCCGGGCGTTAAGGCACTCACAGATGTTTCCATCGATTTCTATCCGGGTGAATGCCACACGCTGGTTGGGGAGAACGGAGCCGGAAAGTCAACACTTATCAAGATCATGTCCGGTGTGTATACACCTACATCGGGACAGGTTATTTTTGAAGGCAAAGAGATGAACTTTACCGGACCCGGCCAGGCGATCGATGCAGGAATCGCTGTTATTCAGCAGGAACTGTCGATCGCAAAGGACCTGACAATAGCCGAAAACGTCTATCTGGGACGCGAGCCCAAAAAAGGCCGTCTTCTTGACCGGGCAAAGATGAACAAGGATACGCAGGATATCCTTGATTTCATGAAAGTAAACCTGAAAGCAAACCAGATCGCCGGTAAACTCAACGCGGCTCAGCAGCAGATGGTTGAGATAGCAAAAGTCATTTCCAGAAACGCAAAGGTCGTCGTCATGGACGAGCCGACGTCGTCTCTCTCGGATTCCGAGATCGATGCACTGTTCGAGCAGGTCCGCATTATGAAAAAGAACAATGTGGCCCTCATCTACATTACCCACCGTATGAAAGAACTCCCGCAGATCTGCGAGAGAGTAACCGTGCTCCGGGATGGATGCAAGGTCGACACCATGATGGTGAAGGACGTCACCGAGCAGCAGATCGTCGCCAGCATGGTCGGACGTGACATCGGAGACTACTATAACAAACACGAACATACACGCGGAAAGGAAATGCTCCGTGTGGAGAACCTTTCCAAAAAAGGCGTTTTCGAGAACATTTCGTTCACCGCATATGCAGGCGAGATCGTCGGATTTTCGGGCCTTGTAGGTGCCGGCAGAACAGAAGTCATGGAGGCGATCTTCGCGGCTACTCCTGTCGACAGCGGCAGTGTTTATCTTGAAGGGCAAAAGGTCGACTGGAAGACTCCTAAGGACGCGATCGAAGCCAATGTCGGTCTGGTTACCGAGGACAGAAGAAGAACGGGCCTCCTGCTCAAGAAAAATATTGCGCAGAATATGTCCCTTCCGTCCCTGCCCTGGCACAAATCAAAACTCGGGTTTGTCGATACAGCCTGGGAGAAAAAGATCGCTATGGAGTATTATGACCGGCTGAATATTAAAGCACCGAGCATCAATACCATTCTGAGTACGCTGTCAGGCGGTAACCAGCAGAAGGTTATTCTCGGAAAATGGCTGGCGGCTGATTCAAAGCTACTGATCCTTGACGAGCCGACACGAGGTATCGACGTCAATGCCAGATCCGAGTTTTACGCGCTGATGAACGATTTCGTCGAATCAGGCGGATGCATCATTATGATTTCGTCGGAGCTTCCCGAGATCCTCGGCGTTGCGGACAGAGTCATCGTAATGAGAGGCGGAAAGATCAGCGGCGAACTTTCGCGTGACGAGGCGACCGAACAGTCCGTCATGCAGCTGGCCAGCTTCACCAGTGATGCAGAATAAACGCGTTTGACAGAAAGGTGAAATCAAAATGGAGAAAAAATCATTTGGAAAACTGATTAGTGAGAATGTAGTTGTTGTTACACTGATCCTTCTGTGCATCCTGTTCGGTATAGGAAATCATGTATTCCTTTCTTTTAAGAATATACTGAATCTTCTTTCTCAGATGTGTATCAACGCACTTTTGGCTACAGGTCTTGTGTACGTTATCATCCTGGGCGGCATCGACATTTCGGTCGGCGGTACCGGCGCACTCGCAGGCGTGTTCTCTGCTTTTGTAGGACTTCTGATGCCGAATGCAAATTCTATCATGATGCTGATCATGCAGGTTGCTGTTGCTGTACTGGCAGGTGTTGTCATCGGCGGAATCATCGGTTATCTGATCGCTTATCTTAACGTTGTACCTATGATCTGTACGCTGGCCATGCTGAATATAACGCGAGGTCTTGCGTACGTTGTTACGGGCGGCCAGCCGGTCTACGGCCTTGCAAACCCGTACGCATTCCTCGGCGCTACCAGACTTCTTAAGACGGAAGGCATGCCTAACGGTATCATTCCGGTCATCACCATCTTTACCGTTATCGTTGTTTTCCTGATGCACATTCTGCTTTCCAAGACTGTCTTCGGACGTCACGTATACGCAGTAGGCTCCAACAGGAACGTTGCTCATCTTTCCGGTATCAACGTAAAGAAGACCATCCTTTTAGGACATGTGATCTGCTCCGTTATGGCCTGCCTTGCAGGTGTGGCTTCCGCATCCAAGATTCAGAACGGCCAGCCGGGCGCTATGGATGCCTATGAAATGTACGCTATCGCTTCTGCGGTTCTCGGCGGAACATCGCTCGTCGGCGGTTCCGGTTCTGTAGCAAGAGCCATGTTCGGTGTTGCGGTTATCGCAGTTATCAAGAACGGTATGGACCTTATGCAGATCTCTTCGTACTGGCAGAAAGTGGTCATCGGTGTGATCATCCTTCTTGCCGTTGTTCTGGATATGTGGCAACAGAAGAGTAAAGACTGATAGTACAGAATATACAGTCCGAAGAGGACAGAAGGTATTATATGGAAAAATATTACCTGATTATGGACATCGGAATGACAAAGACTACCTGCGCTTTGTTTTCTGAGGACGGGACACCAAAGGACGATTACTTTCTGGTCGTGCCCTCAAAGACAAAGGAAGGTGCGGAGGCGGTTTATGCCAACACCTGCGGCGCGCTGCATTCCGTGATGGATCATTTTAATGTAGACCGGGAGCAGATCCTTGGAATAGGCGTAGGCGCTCCCGGCCCGCTGGATGTGGAACGGGGCGTGATCATCGATTCTCCGATGATGGGGGTCCACGAATTTCCTCTGGCGGACAGGCTGAAGAAAGATTTTGGCATGCCTGTCAGGATGGATAATGACGGGAACCTGGGCGCCATGGCTGAACAGAGACTCGGAGAGGGGAAGAGCCTGCCGAATGTACTTTACATGACGGTAAGCACGGGCTGCGGAGGCGGTGCCGTGCTGAATGGCAGGGTATTCCGGGGAAGCCACGACAGCGCGGCTGAGTTCGGCCATATCAGCATCGATCCCGAAGGTGACAGATGCCCTTGCGGAAATCGGGGCTGTCTGGAGCTTTTGGCGTCCGGCACCGGAATGCGTACGCTGATGCGGAGAGACATTGCGGCGGGGAAAAAGAGCAAAGCCTTCGAGGCGATCGGCTATGATCCTGAGAAGGTGGAGGGAAAATACCTGACAGAGGCGGCGGCCGAAGGCGATGAATATGCTCTTGATTTTTATCGCCGTGAGGGACGTTTCCTCGGAAGAGCGCTTGCCACATTCTTCAACTGCTTCGACCCGGACGTGTTTGTGCTGGGCGGCGGAGTGACGAAGGCAAAGGCCTACTTCCACGATGAGATGATGCGCGAGCTGTCGGAGAGAGCGATCAGAAAAGTCGATCCCGAACAGGTTAAATATTCGGTGATGAACGACCGCGTGGTAGCGTATGGCGCATATCTTCTTATTAAAGAATACCTTGAACAGGGATAAGTAACCTTTTGCTATTGACCGATTCAGAAATTTGGAGGATTATAATAATGGGTCTTGTGACACTTAGAGAGATTTTGAAGGACACCAGAGAGAAACATTATGCCGTCGGCGGCTTCAATATGAACAGCTACGAGGATTCCTACGGCATGATCATGGGTGCTGCCCGCAAGAATTCTCCGATCATCATCATGACATCTATGGCGTGCGTCAAATATGTCGGTTTGAAAGCTCTTGTCGGAATGATCCGCGGTATGGCGGACACATTTAACATTCCGGTGTGCCTGCATCTGGATCACGCGACGGACCTTGATCTGATCAAGGCATGCGTAGGCGCGGGCTATACTTCCGTCATGATCGACGCTTCCAAGAAAGAATATGAAGAGAACATTGCGATAACAAAGAGCGTTGTCGAGTATGCGCACACCTACGGCTGCTCTGTCGAGGCCGAACTTGGAAAGCTTGGCGGAAGAGAAGAGAACGTGGTCGTGGATGATGCCGACAAGGCTTACACGAACCCAGAGGATGTTCCGCGCTTCGTAGAAGAGACCGGAATCGATGCGTTGGCAGTAGCGATCGGAACCGCCCACGGATTCTACAAGGCAGAGCCGAAGATCGATTTCCCGCGTCTTGAAGCGATCACTAAGATTACGAACTGCCCGCTCGTTCTTCACGGCGGCACAGGAGTGCCCGAGGAAGATTTCCGCAGATGCGTAAACATGGGCATGAGCAAGATCAATGTGGGAACACAGCTTAAGAAGGATTATACGGATGCTCTTCGTAAAGCACTGAAAGAGAATCCGGAGACAGAATATGATCCGCGTCCGTTTATGAGACCGGTCAAGGAAGCCTGCGCGCAGGCGATCATGGCCAAGATCGATATTTTCGGAAGCGAGGGAATGGCCTGAAATTGGCCGGGAAGAAGGTAATGAAATGGCAGAAATATTGATAATGGGTGAACTTCTTGTCGAGATCATGCGTCCTCACGAAGACATTCCGCTTTACGAGTCGGACTATTTCAGAGGTCCGTTCCCGAGTGGTGCACCCGGCATTTTTATCAGCACAGCCGCGAGGCTCGGACATGATACTGCCATTATCAGCGGTGTCGGAAAAGATGATTTTGGTGAGAACGTGCTTCGCCGCCTCAAAAAAGACGGCGTTGATGTGAGCCGTGTGCTGGTTTCCGATCAGGGGAATACCGGTGTCGCCTTTGTCACATATTTTGCGGACGGAGAAAGAAAGTTCCTTTTCTACATGGACAACTCTCCCTGCGTAATGGCTAAGGCTCCCGAGAGCCTTGAAGGGCTGGAAGACACGAAATATATGCACATCATGGGATGCTCGCTGATGTCGTCGGTCGAATTTGCCAATGAGATCGTAAAGACTATGATGATGATGAAAGAGCGTGGGGTGAGGATCAGTTTCGATCCCAACGTTCGTCTGGAAATGATGCGCGATCCGGCTGTGCTGAAGATACTTCAGACGGTCTTTGACAATTCGACGATCCTGATGCCGGGGGTTGCGGAGCTCAAGATGCTTTCGGGCGAAGACGACCTCGATAAAGCTATCGAAAAAGTCTTTGAGAACCCTGACCTGGAGATACTTGTGCTTAAAAACGGTTCCAAAGGCTCAAAGATCTACACGCGGGAAGGGCTCGCGGTGGAGCAGGGAATTTATAAGGTAGAGCAGCTTGACGCGACAGGTGCGGGCGACAGCTACGATGCTGCTTTTATCTGCGGACTGGCGGAAGGGCGCAGTCTTGAAGAAGCGGCCAAAATGGGAGCTGCCGCGGGTGCGCTTAACGCGGCTGCCTTCGGCCCGATGGAAGGAGATATCCGACCCGAAACTGTACGTGAAATGATTGAAAAGAATACCGGTCTTTCCTGAGACAAAAGACGGGGGAAGAAGATGTTGGCAATGTATCTGAAGGGATATGGTTCGGATACATCAGAAGTTGATTTTAGCTCAGGAGGAAATTATGAACAGGAGATTTGCGCTTAGATTTGGTCATATTCTTGCGGCGGCAGCTCTTGCAGCCGGCACCCTCACATTTCCTGCGGCAGCAGCAGACGTGGATGCAGAGTATAAGGTCGATGTCATCCTGAAGACAACTTCTTCAGAGTACTGGGGATATGTTATGGATGGCGCCAATGCTTATATGGAAGACCATCCTAACGTTACGGTGGAAGTGAAAGGTGCTGCTACCGAGACAGAATACGACGAGCAGAAAGAGATGATCAAGGCAGATCTGGCAGACGACAGTTACGACGCTTATGTCATAGCTCCTCTTAAGGAAGAAGATGTCGTTGAGGTGATCGCCGGAGAAGAGAGACCTGTCATTGCGCTGGATACCGAGATCCACGCGGATGAGATTCGCTCATTTGTCGGAACCTGCAACGAAGATGCGGCCAGAATGGGCGCTGAAAAAGCGGTTGATCTGGCATTAGAAGCAGGGTGGACCGAGATCAACGCAATTTGCATTTCCGGTGTTGAGGGCGATAATACGGTAGAGCAGAGACTGGAAGGTTATGCTGCCGGCATTAACAGCGCGGGAGGCACTTTCCTGGAGGACGAGACTGTATATGCCGAAGCAGTTGCAGAGAAAGCTGCCGAGGCAATGAAAGCCATCATGGAGAAATATCCGGACGGCATAGCGATCATCTGCGCAAACAATGACGATATGGCGATCGCTGCAGCTAAGGAAGCCAAAGGAAACGCAGCATATGAAAAGACAATCTTTTTAGGCTTTGACGGTATCAAGTCGGCCTGCGAGGCACTGCAGAACGGCGAAGAGACATTGTCGGTGTCCCAGGATGCTTACGGCATGGGCTATACCGCAGTGGACGCAGCAATGAAAGCAGTCAGCGGCGAGACTCCCGACGCCGTGATCTACGTGGAGCATACACTCGTCGACAGCGAGAACGCGGCGGAAAGGCTTGAGGCGTTGGAGGCACTCGGAAAATAAAACGGAGTCGCCGATGACTCATGTTTCATGTGTGTTACACGTTGACAACGATATCCTGTGTAGAATATACTTAGAACACATGGGGATAGTCCCCATGTGTTCTATTTTTATGAAGGAGCATAGGATATGAAAAGATCAAGAGTAAATCAGGTAATAAAGGACATGGAAGCGCTCTGCAAGGAGCACGGCTTCAATCTTCCTCCTTTTGTGTCATGGACCACGGAAGACTGGGCGAAGGCGGACCATTCCTACGACGAGATCAGAGAGAACAAGCTTGGCTGGGACATCACGGACTACGGTCTGGGGAAATTTGATGAGGTCGGTTTTGCGCTCATCACTATCCGTAACGGCAATCAGAAAATGCCCGAGAAGTATCCCAAGACCTATGCAGAGAAGCTGCTGATGCTTTACGAAGGCCAGACATCACCGCTTCACTATCATGTGAATAAGATGGAAGATATCATCAACCGCGGCGGGAATGATGTCTATATCACCGTTTTTAACGGAACCAAAGATATGGAAAAGCTCGACACGGATGTCACGGTGCATTCCGACGGCAGAACCTACACCGTGCCGGCAGGCTCTCAGGTGTGCCTGAAACCGGGCCAGAGCATCACGATCACCCCGTATCTGTTCCACGACTTCGTGGTACCGAAGACCGGCGGGTCGGTGCTGCTTGGAGAGGTTTCTATGTGCAATGATGATGAGAATGATAATTACTTCTATGAAAGAATGGGAAGATTCCCGACCATAGAAGAGGATGAGCCGATCTACAGGTATCTGTGTACGGAGTATCCGGAGGCGGAGTAAAACAGGGGACGGTTCGAAAAGGAACACGTGAACACACGGGGACGGTCCTTTTGTGTTCACGTGTTCCATTTAAATTCCGATATAAATATTTATATAAATATTTATATCGGAATTTTACATAATACATGATCATAACCACAAAACATAGCAATAATGCACAATTAAGCAGCTATAAATTTGTGTATAATATAAGAAAACACTGAATCCGAACCCTAAAATCTAAATTTCTTATTGAATATTTAGATGAAATGTTTATAATGATCCTTGTAAGCAACGTGACGTAAAAAACGTCAACTCTATTCAAAACAAGGAGGATCACTATGAAGAAATTAGTTATGGGTCTTGCGGCTGCTGCACTCGTTGGTTGTATGTTCTCAGGCGCTGTTATGGCAGAGGAAGCTGAGCTTCTTCCGGGCGGCGGAAGCAACATCATCTATATTATCACTCCTTCCACCTCCAATCCTTTCTTCAACACCGAGCAGGTTATTGGACAGGCTAAGGCAGAAGAGCTTGGATACGAAGTAAAATGCTTCTCACATGATGACGACGCAGCAAAACAGCTTGAGTATTTTGAAGCAGCTATCACCGACGGCGCTGCAGCAATCATCTGCGACAACGCAGGTGCTGATGCTTCCGTAGAGGCTGTTCAGAAAGCAAAAGACGCCGGAATCCCCACATTCCTTATCGACCGTGAGATCAACGAGAGCGGCATCGCTATCTCCCAGATCGTAGCTGACAACGCACAGGGTGCTGCAGCTATCGCTGAGAAATGGGTAGAGGCTATGGATTATGAAGGCAAATATGCAGAGCTCCTTGGCCTTGAGTCCGATACAAACTGCCAGGTTCGTTCCGACAACTATCATGCAGTAATCGATGAGTATGACACTCTTGAGATGGTTGCACAGCAGTCCGCTAACTGGGATCAGACCGAGGCTTATGAGAAGACCGAAGCTATCCTTCAGGCTAACCCGGAAATCACCGGCATCATCTGCGGCAATGACACAATGGCTTGCGGCGCTACACAGGCTTGCATCGACGCAGGACGCGACGACATCAAGATCATCGGCCTTGACGGATCTGACGAAGCAGCTGCTTACATCAAAGACGGCAAGATGGTTGGTACCGCTCTTCAGCAGATCGCAAAGATCACCGAGATGGCAGTAGAGCAGGCTGACGCTTACCTTAAGGGCGAGGCTCCGGCAGAGGAGAAACAGCTCGTTGAGTGTATCGCTATCACAGCTGACAACGTTGACAACCTGAGCGCATTCGTTTACACAGAGTGATGTAACCGATTGATCGAAAGCTCACACAGTGGGCTGCCGATTAATGGCAGCGATGCGGATTGCCGACTTCCCTTGACTCCGGAGCTCACGAAACGAGTTATAGTTCAGCGGCAAGCAGCATAGCGAATCACCGGTTACTGCTGACGTATTGCATAATCAGCATATCAGGCAATAACAGAAATCCCGCCCTTCGGGGGCGGGATTTTCTAAAGAATGAGCGTAAAGGCTCACCTAAGGAGAAGGATCATGAGAAAAACCTTATCATTGATGCTGGCGGCAGTTATGCTTACATTCTGCCTCACAGGTTGTGTCAAGATCATAGACAAAGGAACTGAAGGAGAATATACCGGCGAAGTCGCATTCGACGCGGCAGCGGATTCCAGCAGCGACTGGGAGCAGGTAGTGGCAGAGATCACAGAAAAAGCAGTCGACCTTAAAGAACAGATGGACGGCGACGGCCTGAGCAAAGCAGCGGCAGTTTCTGTCGAAGCATCTGTAAAAGAATTTGAATCAAAAGCAAACGGCAAAAAGAACGCCCTGATCCTGGATGTGGAAGGTGTCGACGGAACGGTCAAAGTACAGATCGGTTCGATCTATTCCGGCACAGAGGTGCGTGACGTCCAGACAGTCAAGAATTTTGAGAGCTTTACCAATCAGACCGAATGGTCACAGTACGCAAAAGCACTGAACTCCGAAGTGGATGCACAGGTAGTGGTTCCGCTCGGAATCGATGATTCAGTGGTAGGAAAGAAAGTTTCCATTATCGGTGCGGCATCCGCCTCCGGCGACGAGGTTACGATCACGCCCGTATCCATAACGATTGAATAAAATGAGGAGGAAACATTATGTTTGATGATCCGAATGTTGTTCTCCATTGCGAAAAAATAGATAAGATCTACCCCGGCACAAAAGCATTGGACGGCGTTTCGTTCGACCTGCTCCGTGCCAAGGTAAACGTGCTCATCGGAGAGAATGGCGCGGGAAAATCCACGCTGATGAAAATGATCGCGGGAATCGAACAGCCTTCCGCGGGAAAAATGTACATGGGCGGCGAAGAAGTCTTCTTTAAAGATACAAACGCTGCACGTGCCAAAGGAATCGGCATTATCCACCAGGAGCTCAGCCTTTTCCCCAACCTTACGGTATACCAGAACATCTTTATGTGTCATGAAAAGAAAAACGGCCTCTTCCTGAACGACAAGGCACATGTCGAAGGCGCGCAGAAGATCCTGAAAAGACTGGAGCACGAGATCCCGCCGGAAACACTGGTCGGTGACCTGAGAGTGGGACAGCAGCAGATGGTAGAGATCGCGCGTAACCTTATTCAGGATGACCTGAAAGTGCTCATCATGGACGAGCCGACTTCATCCCTTTCGGCCGCAGAAGTTAAGGTCCTTTTCAAGATCATGCGCGAGCTTCTTGAGCAGGGCATCTCCATCGTCTACATCTCCCACCGTCTGGAAGAGATCATGGAGATCGGCGACCACGTTACGATCCTCCGTGACGGTAAGTACGTGGCGGATGC
>CADCPK010000166.1 GCA_902803215.1 uncultured Lachnospiraceae bacterium | reverse complement strand
GTATCTCAATGACTCATTTTTGCGCGCAAAAATGAGTCATTGAGATACGTCCCCATTTACTCATTGAGATACGTCCCCATTTACTCACTCCGGAAATAAACGAAACGGAAGTCGATTCCTTTCTCAAAATGGAACGAGGAACCGTCCCGGTTTCATTTTTCGTACCGCACATAAGTATACTCCAGATCAAAGTACGTATTCTCTTCACTCTCTTCCGCCACTCTCCACCCTTCGGCCTCATCCAGATTCGGAAAATAGCGGTTGGCTTCGTAGGGATAGTCCACTTTTGTCATATGGACTGTGTCGCAGTAAGGTAAGAGTTGCCGATAAAGGCTCTCTCCTCCAAGACAGTATACTCTGTCTGAGGGTTCGGTCTCGATTTCTTTCAAGAGTTCCTCCACGGAGTGGCACACTGCTGCGCCTCTTGGATGATAGCTTTTGTCGGTAGAAAGCACCAGGATCTTTTGTGTTCCCAGCACCGGGCTGCCGATCATTTTTTCGAATGTTTTCCTTCCCAGCACGATCGTGCCCCCGTCAGTCTCTCGGCGTATCCATTTAAGATCGGCGGGAATGCTTACCAGCCTCTCGTTATCCTTTCCTATAGTAAATCCCTGTCCGCACGTGACTATGATCTGCATTTACAGTACCTCCGTTTATCTTAACTGCTCCAAATTTACAAAAATCAACCTATGCAGAGCACTCATCTTCATTATATGCAGGTATTTGTTTTTGATGCTCGGGTTTCATTCTTCGAGTGACTTACAAGTGCCATTTTCAGAAAGAGCCTCATACTTTACAAATACAATTTTGCATGATATATTAAAGCGCATGAAAACACTGATAAAGTTACTAAAACCACTATCGTTTGTCCCCGCCATCGTCATGATGTATGTGATCTACTCATTTTCCGCCCAGACCGGGGAGGAGTCCGGCGCACTCAGCTACAAGATAAGTTTTGAGATAGTAGAAGCTCGCGACCACATCATGAACACGCAAAAAAGCTATGATCAGCTGGTCTTCGAGGCAAACGACATACACTATTACGTCCGCAAAGCGGCGCACATGACAGAGTACTTTCTTCTTGCCATTGCCATCTCGCTCCCGCTCTATGTATACGGAGTGCGGGGAATCTGGCTGATGCTGTTAGCCGGTATCCTTTGCGTCGGATTTGCAGGTATTGACGAATATCACCAGTCCTTTGTCGAAGCGAGGGGCCCTTCAAAGCGCGATGTGCTGATCGACAGCCTCGGTGCCGGCCTCGGCATTCTCCTCGTACAGGCCTTCTGCTGGTCAACGCTGCATGCACCTGAGCCACGCAAAAAGAAAAAGCGCAAAAAACATAGTTAAGGCAGAATACAATTATCAAAAATCATTTCAATATGAAGTCCCCTCCTGAAGGCCGTGTGCCTTATGGAAGGGACTTTATACTTTTCATATAGTTTTATTCTTCGGTATTCTCGTCCGCAGACTCTTCCTCATCCGAAAGATGATTCGCAAGCGCAGCTCGTTCCGCGATCGACATCTTCTTCTGCACCGGCTTCTCTTCTTCCGGAAAATCAGATGCTTCAGAATCTGTCTCTTCTTCCTGTTCTGACTCCGCCTCTTTCTTCTCTGCTTCCGCAGCGGCATTCTTTTCTTTTGTGTATCGAGTATAGCCGACGAAAGCCACGTACAGCATAAATATTCCGATCAGAATGAAAGCGGCTCCTGCTGCCGCAAAGCCGATGTTCGACCCTTCGGCCCCCGCCATCATAGATGTGATCAGATTGTATCCCAGATAGATTAGATACGCCCCGACAATTGCCATCATCAGGCAGCTGCGGTAAGGTACACTGTTGATCCATCCTTTTATTCCGCCCTGCTTAGGTTCCTCAGGCGTTTTTTTATTCTCGTCCATTTTCTTCTCCATAGTCCCGGTTTACAGGCACTCGTTAACTCTTTCTGTGCCAAAATGAGTCCCAAACTCTCTTTACAGCCGCCCATAAAGCCTTGCCAGCGCCAGCATACGTCCCAGAACGTCCTCGGTAAGTTCTCCCTTGGTAAGTCTCCACTTCCAGTTGTTCCCCAGAGTTGCCGGTGCATTCATCCTCGCCTCGTTGCCCAGGCACAAATAGTCCTGGAGAGGAATAACCGCCAGATCGGCCACGCTTGCAATCGCTGTTCTGATCAGGCCCCAGACACATTCCTCGTCCGTCTGATCTTTGCAGTTGATATATGCCTCGACCAGCTTTCGGTCATATTCCGACAAATTCCGCAGCCATCCCAGAGTCGTCTCATTGTCATGGGTTCCTGTATACACAACGCAGTTTTTGTCGTATTTATGCGGAAGATATGCGCTGTCCCCGCTCGCGTCGAAAGCAAACTGCAGCACTTTCATACCCGGATAGCCTGTTTCTTTCACCAGCTCGATGACCGTTTTTGTCAGATAGCCGAGATCCTCTGCGATGACTTTCAGGCCTTCCACCTTCTCGTTAAGCGTGCGGAAAAGGTCCATCCCCGGGCCTTTCTCCCATTTGCCGAATTCTGCTGTCGGATCGCCGAAAGGAATCGCATAATATTCGTCGAAACCGCGGAAATGGTCGATTCTTACCACATCGTAAAGTTCCATGCAATGCTTCATGCGGCGCGCCCACCACTCGTAACCGGTGCTCTTGTTGTAATCCCAGTTATAAACCGGGTTGCCCCACAGCTGACCTGTGGCCGAAAACGCATCGGGCGGACATCCCGCTACCACTGTGGGCATATGGTTTTCATCAAATTTGAACAGCTCCGGATTTGCCCAGGTATCTGCGCTGTCGAGGGCCAGATAGATCGGCACGTCCCCGATGATCTCGATGCCGCAGTTGTTCGCGTAGGATTTCAGCCAGCACCACTGCTTGGAGAACCAGTACTGCTGGAAGCGATAAAAATCAAGTTCTTCCGCCAGCTCTTCTGCCGCTTTCTGTATGGTTTCGGGATCCCTCAGTTTCAGTTTCTCCGGCCATTCGGTCCAGCCTTTTCCGCCCTGATCGTCCTTGATTGCCATATAAAGGCAGTAATCGTCGAGCCAAAACGCGTTTCTTTCGACAAATTTGGCATATTCGGGATCGTTCTCCGCATGATAGCGCGAAAATGCGAGTCTCAGCAGACGGAACCTGGATTCGTAGATTTTTCCGTAATCGACATAGCTTTCGCTGCCGCCCCAATCACAGTTGTGGCATTCACGCTCCTGCAGCAGACCTTCGCGGATAAAAACCTCAAGGTCGATAAAATAAGGATTACCGGCAAATGTCGAAAAGGACTGGTAAGGGCTGTCTCCATATCCGGTGGGCCCCAGGGGAAGGATCTGCCAGTATTTCTGGCCTCCCCTGACCAGCTGATCTATAAATCCGTAAGCCTCTTTCGAGAAGCAGCCGATTCCGTAATTTGATGGAATGGCGGAAATCGGCAGCAATACTCCGCATGCTCGCATTATTGTGTTCCTCCTGTTGATTTTCTTTATATTATGTCTTCAGCGAAAAATGCCTCAGGCTGTTTTATACAAAAAAATGTACTCATTTAAACAGCTTTTTCTCAATATATGTGCAGAGGTCCTTATACACAGTGAGTTTATCCTTCTCATTCAAAATCTCATGGCGCATATTGTTGTAAACTTTTCCGCGTACATCGTGATAGCCTGCACTTCTCATAGCCCTTACTGCCGAAGCAAACTGACGGATATTTACCATGCAGGGATCGTCTCGCCCGCTGATAAAAAGCACCGGCATGTCGGGATTGGTCATATGCCATTTTCTGACATCGTATGCCTTTTTCATCAGATCGAACAGTACAATATAAGCGTCGTCCGTGAATGTAAACCCACAGTAGTCCGACTCTTCATAGTCTTTGACCACCTCGGGATCGGTGCACAGCCATGCAAAATTGCTCTCCTCGTCCTTAAATTTTGCCACATACCCGCCAAAGCTGAGTGCTTCGAGCCGTTTGCTCTTGTGGCGCATGCCTTTCATCTTTCCTTCGGTCTGCGCAATAAACTTCGCAAGGCCCTTGGCGCTGTTGTCGCTTGGCGAACCGCAGATGATGAGCATGTCAATGCAGTCGTCATGTTCGGAAGCAAATGCGCGAACCGCGAGGGAGCCCATGCTGTGGCCGAACAGGATCAGCGGAATATCCGTAAATCGATCATGAATGTTACGGTTGATATCATACATATCTTTCAGATAGCCTTCTACGCCGCATTCGTACATATAGCCCAGGTCGTCTTTCGACCTGACGCTCTGCCCGTGGCCTCTCTGATCAAAAATGACCGAAGCATACCCCTGCGCGGCAAGATACTGCATAAATGGCAGGTATCTCTCTTTGTACTCACACATACCGTGCATGATCTGAACAACTGCCCGCGGCTTATCTTCGGGTTCGATCATCAGCACTGAGATTTCCAGGCCGTCAACTCCAGACACAAATATTAATTCAGATGTCGTAAACATATATCGATCCTCCATTATTGCTTACCGGCACAGGCCGATGTAAATGAAGCATTTTTGTGGGCGCCATGCTGACATGATGACCCACAGGCATCGTCACCTGATTATAACACACCGGCCGAGAGTTTGCCAATAAAGTTTACACTTGAAGAGGCACAGTGACAAGTTATGTGGTTATTCATCCCCACTCCGACAGGGTGAGCTCGCATCTGTATTTTTCGCTTGCACAAGGCAATAAATATATTATAATCTTTACAGGATATTCAAAAGTACCCTGCCAATACTACAATGGAGAAAAAGAAATGGATATAAAACAATTCAAAGAAAAGCTGGAAAGCCTTGAGGCAATCGGTGCTTCCGGTGCACCGCTCACGTTAGAAAAGATCAGAGATTTATTTGAAGGGATGGACCTCGACCGCACGCAGATGAGTGCCTTGCTCCAATATTTAAAGACCAAAGGGCTCATGTCTGCCGATATTGCTGCCTCGTCCGTAACCTCAGCCTCAGATGCGAACGCAGAAAGCGCAGGTAGCGCGGACAATGTTGAGGCGATAAACGAATTCGAGAATTTTCCCGGCACACGTGTTCCTCTGACTGCGGAGGAAAAGCACTTTATGGAAGGATATTTACAGGATCTTGAAGAGTCTGCTGATTCCTCTCTGGCTCCGATACTCAGAACCGCCGCGGATATCGCAGCAGAATTTAACTGCGAGGAGATTGCTCTGGCCGATCTGATCCAGGAAGCGGCGCTCGCCGCAGTCTCGATTCCGGCTGATTCTGAAGATAGTGTGCTAAAGAAAGCAATATACGACGGCATATGTGCTGCCGTAAACGAACAGCTGGGCGTCATGGCCAACGACCGCGGGCTTGTCGACCGCGTCGAGAAGCTCGACCGCGCCATCAAGGACCTGACCGATGAAGGCCAAACGATGCCGGCATTTACTGCTGCGGAGCTGGCGGTCATTTTGGATACAGGGCTGGATGAGCTGAAGAGTATATTGCGGTTGACGGGGGATGAGTGAGAATGGAACATGGGGACGGTTCCTCGTTCCACTTTGCGAAAAGACAGGGGACTGCTTTACGCTTTGGAATGAATATAAATCATCCCCCTGTCTTTTCATGCAAAGTGGAACGAGGAACCGTCCCCGTGTTCCATTTCACTCCAGCGACTCACTATTCACCGGGAACGTAAAATATGTATCGGGATATGGTTCATTTTCGAGTGTAAAGTGCCACCACTCTTCCGCCAGCGGACGGAACCCGTGGTTCATCATAGCCTCCCGCAGGATCATGCGATTAGCATACTGCTCTTCGGTGATCTCGGTATAGTCCGGATGTGAGAGCTCGCCGAAATAGTCGAAAGTTCCGCCCATGTCCACTTCTTTTTCGGTGGTCATGTCGAAAAGTGTCAAATCGACAGTGCTGCCGCGGCTGTGACCGGAATGCTCTGCGATGTAGCCCTGCGGGAACAGAGTATCCTTTTCGAGCTCCGGATAGAAATAATCTTTCATTTTCACATCGTCCGGGTCGAGTGCCCAGTTCATAAAATGCGTCACGGCCATCTGCGGACGATACGCATCGTAGATTTTCAGCCGGTAGCCTTTTTCCACCAGTTCGTCGCTCACTTCGCCGAGCGCCTCAGCCGCTTCCTTTGTGAGAAACGCCAGCGGCTCTTCATAACCGTCGATGCGTTCGCCGACAAAATTATATGTCGAATAATAACGAATCTCCAATATCGCATCAGGTACCGCTTCGCTGACAAGCACAAAATCGGATGCATCGTCAGAAAGCTGAACATCATCCGACGCATTTACAGCCGCAGGCGCCGTAAGCGCAAGCATCATCGCAGCTGTAGTAGCATACATTATCTTCTTGTTCATTCTTATTCCTCCTAAAACTCTTTTTACGGATTACATCCTGTCTACCGTTCAAATACTGCAAATAATTCTGTCATTATCAAATTTGCATCACCGGCTTCATTCGGAAGTCTCCGGTTCTTCATAAGTCGACTATTTGTTATTTATGTAGTTCTTCCGTTCAATGCCGTCAATTCTATGAGTGAGCTCCCATATCGAGCAGCATTTATCGGCGGCCACTACCACCCATCCCTCAATGCTCTTCGGCGGAATAATACAGATCGGCCACATATGTCTGCGTATCGCATTCAGCTGTACATCGTTTGCCTTGTACTCTTCTTCTGCGATCTGCATCCCTCGTTTCGGATGACGGTAAGCCTTTTTCCAGGATACGCTGGAATGCACCCGATCGTCTGTCATGGCGATGTCATGAAGCAGGCAGGCACGTACCACGTCTTCTTCATTCACATTAACGTTATGCCTCTCAAGCCATTGACAGATTCTCGTCCCATATTCCGCTGTCTTTTTACTGTGCTCTGCAACACTTGTCTTCTTATGATGTGTGACATTTTTTGCCTTTTCAAAGCGGCTTGATTTTAAAATGTCGTCTCCTGTCGGAAGCTTTTTTATGTATTTTGTCATCGATACTTCATCCCTCCATTCAATACACAGGCTACCGGCAATCCGGTTTCCACGCTCCCTCCCATATATTCTAACAAAATAGAGTATTTACTTCAACCTATAATTCATTTTCCCTTATTATTTGTATTTTGCAGAAAATTAAGTGGCACAAGATAAAGAACTTATGGTAAACTATGATAAACAGCATGATTGCCCACAGTAATATTTACGATTCAGCTGACAGGTATCCATTATAAGAAAATATGATACATCCGGTGTACTCTCTCGGTCGCAAGAGACGGTACACTACAATAAAAGAGTCTTATTGACAGCTCAATAAGACTCTGAGAATGTGACGGTTTTTTAGTTACTGTTCAAGGCACTCTTGTATAGTATCCAAACGTGTTTTCAAAAGCCGCAGTGCTTCGGCGTTTTCAGGTATGTCGGGTAATACCCGTAGGATTTCAAGGAGTCTGTCCCTTTCCTCGCGGAGAGAGATTTTTTTATCAAGTTCTCCCACTTCCACTCCTTTCCACCCCCTTTCAAGGGCATTATAACACATTCTCAGAGTCTTATTCAACCGTCAATGGCAGATTCATTCTTAGAGAAAGCAGGTGCACCATGAGTCAAACCAACCATTCGGCAGCAAACACAGTCATTGTTCAGGCACCCCCAAGTGAAGTCCACATCTATCTCAGCCAGGGAATGATCAAAAAACAGGGCACAGTTTTCCTGAAGAAAGGTAAGAACGAGATCTATATTCCCGAACTCACTTCCGACCGGCGGGGGGACGTCCCTTCAGTCCTGTTTGATCAAGAGGTAAACATCGAATCGGTTCAGATTCTTCCGGCCCTTCCAAGGGAAGTTTCCGGAGATGAAGAAGATGTTCAGGAAGAATTACAGGAAGAAATCAGTCAGCTCAACAGAGAAATAAAAAGTAAAGAACTGATGCACTCTTTTCTTGTAAAAAGTGCAGACAACATCTTTGCGCTGAAAGACATCTCCTTCAAAGAAGCCTCGGAATATCTTGAGAGTCTTCCTGATAAACTGAAAAAGATCGACTGCGAGCTGGAAGCGCTGAAAAAGAAGCTGCAGGAGGCGCGGGCGAAGGCTACGGCTAAAAATACCGAGCAGGAAAAAAGAGAAATTCGAATATACCAGACGCCCTGCCTCAAAGTGGTCGTCTTTTCTACTGCAGAGATCGAGGCGCAAATCACTCTTGAATTTATCGAGAAGAATGCTTACTGGATCCCATACTACAGGATCTCCGCTGATGAAGATCGAAAGAATATTACCGTATCCTTGCGAGGACAAATATCACAGACGAGCGGCATCGATTGGGAAAAGGTAAAACTGATATTATCGACCGGAAGCCCATCACGGCTTCTCCAAAAACCGAAACTGAGAAAAATTTCTCTGTCTCTCAGGCACTCAGACATGTACGGAATGTCAGAAAACACAATGAACAGATACCCTGCGCCGAGTGGAATATCCGCTGATTTAAAAATGATCGACGATATATGGGAGCCTGACGGGGACAACAGCATTCAGCTTTCCGGCCCGTCTTCTGCCTTTACTCAAAATACCGCCAATGTGTTCCAACCGGTCGGAGTCAGGACCAATGATACCACCGTAGATTTTGTCCTTCCCGGCACTTACGACATTCCGACAGGCAATACCAGGACTATGGTCAGTATTCAGGAATTATCCATTCCGGTGAATTTCATCTACACGGTTTACCCGACGGCTTCTCCGGACGCGATTCTCTCTGCAAAATTCATAGAAAACCGGCACTTAAATCTGCCTGAAGGTGACGCCGATCTGTTTATGGACGGTGTGTATATTGGGAAGATCAATGTGAGGCCTTCCTCCTGGCAGGAGCAGGAAGAGCTCAGTTTCGGCCCGGACCGACGAATTCAGGTAAAGAGAGAAATGACAAAATCGAATCATCTGAATGTACGTCTGTCGGGAAATGAAAGAACCATGTATGAATACTCTTATGAATACATGAATCAGAAAGATAATTCTGTGGATGTGAAGATCATGGATCAGGTCCCTGTGTCTTCTGACAAGGAAGTCACCGTGGATATAACGGAGCTTAGCGGCGGCAAGCTCGAAGACGAGACAGGCTTTATTACCTGGGAAAAGGGAATCGGCTCCGGAGAATCCGGGAAGTTTATGCTTAAATATCAGATTACTTCGCCTAAAGGCAAGTATGTGTGGGAGAATATGTGAGTCACGGGGACAGGTTCCCTGACTCATCCTGCGGCAAGCCGCGGGATGAGTCAGGGAACCTGTCCCCGTGACTCATTATTTACCGGGATGGATTTCCCCTTTTTTATAGTCTTCCAATATAGTTACAAGTTCTTCTATATGGTTATTCTTTATCATAGATAAAATCAGTTCAATAAGTAAAGACAGTTCATTTGCAGTCAATTCTTCCATCCTTTCCGCCTCCTTTACGAGGCATTATACCACATTTTCAGAGTACTATACAACCGTCACGATGAATAATACAACATGCCACAGCTGTACTTTTCCATAAATAAAGACACGAAAACCATACAGCATATTGCCGTATTCATTCTTCGTGTCTCTTTTGTACGTTATTATTTCTTTACCCCGGAAGCCCCCTGCACCACTATTATACTTCTGTCAGGCACATAGAGCAAGGGAACTCGCTCGAGAAAATTCGACAAAATGCTACTATTCACAGCCTTAAAGCTGTAAATAGTAACAGCAAAGCAACTCTTCACTCACCTTACCGGAATCTTGAAGTCATCGCTCTCCCCGAAAAAGGCCGTATCTTTCTCCACATTATAAAGAACATAGAAACCATTGGGCAGTACATCAGGCTCTGTGCCATTTAACGGCATGATAAACCAAATGCGACAGTCCTCGGAGAACTCACTGAACGGCGTTCCGGGAAGGTACAGAATAAAATCATCACCTTCCAGTCCGTAAGGATCTGAGCCTATATAGCGGATATTCTTATCGATATACTCCTCTCCGACCTTCTCCTTTTGTGTGTACGAATCTTTTTCCAATGACAGAGAATACGAATTGATCACCTCAGGCTCCGAGAAAGTGCCGGAAAAAGTACAGATAAACACACTGCCGTCAGGATATCCTTCCCCTACGTCTCCCATTTCAGAGTCTGTATACTTGCCTTCAAAAGACCAGTCATCGTTAATCTGCATTTTGGTCATCCACCCTCCGGCACCGCTGGTAAAAAGGAATTCTTCCGGAAGATCCGATGCATTGAACTGCTCGGCGTAAGCAGGACCCGCAAGAACGGTTATGCAGGCAAGAGCCGCAATTATAGAAGTGCTGAGTGTTTTTCTCATAGTATCCCTCCTTATATGACATTTTTTCCATTATATCATAATCATCAATACTTTTGTACTTTCTATGAAACGAACATTATTATTTCACCAATACAAATAAAGTCCCTTTCTTCAAAAAGCGCATAGTTTTTAAGGAAGCGAATTGCCGGTTGCCTTTGCATGAACGTCCGTTACTCTTCTATGGCTTTTAGACTGTGAACGGTAACAGGATTTCCAAGTTTGTAAATTCGTCATAATATGATATACTGATTTAAAAGGGAGACGAAATATAATACCCACCGGGTATCAGTAAGTCGAACATTTCCGGCAAAATATGCTCTTGGAGGTGATTATATGCGCACAATTTTTCATGTTGACGTCAATTCGGCGTTTCTTTCCTGGTCTGCACTCAAGCAGCTGAAGGAAGACCCGCACAGCGTCGACCTGCGCACCATCCCCTCGGCTGTCGGCGGCGATGTCGAAACCCGGCATGGTATTATCACCGCGAAATCTATTCCGGCCAAAAAATACGGCATTCAGACCGGCGAGCCGGTAGTAAAAGCTCTGGCCAAATGCCCCGATCTTGTACTGGTGAAATCCGATTTTGCGGTTTACAGGGACTATTCTTCCCGCCTGATGGAGCTTCTCAG
>CADCPK010000165.1 GCA_902803215.1 uncultured Lachnospiraceae bacterium | reverse complement strand
CTGTTCACCATGGTGATCCCGTCTTTCGACGCGGTGGCTTCGGGGTATTTTACCACAGGCGCCGGAGTAGGTGAAGGGGCAGGCGTGATCGTAAGCTTCAGCACTTTAGATGCATATGCGTCCACCTCTTCGTTTCCGCATCCCGAAAAGGAAAGCGCAAAGAGAACGGCGGCGAGTGCTGCCGCTCTCTTTATATAACCACTCCTCTTCATGTTAATCCTCATCCAGTTTGAGCACGCTCATGAACGCCTTCTGCGGGATCTCTACATTTCCCACCTGGCGCATGCGCTTCTTTCCTTCTTTCTGCTTTTCGAGCAGTTTCTTCTTACGTGTGATATCGCCGCCATAGCACTTGGCGAGGACATCTTTTCTCATCGCCTTTACCGTCTCTCTGGCGATGATCTTGCTGCCGATCGCCGCCTGGATCGGTATCTCGAACAGCTGTCTCGGTATCTCCTCCTTCAGCTTTTCGCACATCTTGCGGCCGCGCTCGTAGGCGGTGGCGCCGTGCACGATAAACGAAAGAGCGTCGACTTCTTCTTTATTTACCAGAATGTCCAGCTTGACCAGCTCGCTGCGTTCGTAGCCTGCAAGCTCGTAGTCCAGGGATGCGTATCCGCGGGAGCGGGACTTGAGGGCATCGAAGAAATCGTAGATGATCTCGTTGAGAGGAAGCTTGTACCTGATCAGGGCACGCGTCTCCTCCATATATTCCATATCGATAAACCGGCCGCGTCTCTCCTGGCAGAGGTCCATGATCGGTCCGATAAACTCTGTTGTCACCATGATCTCGGCGTCGACGATCGGCTCCTCCATGTACTCGATCTCGGACGGATCCGGCAGGTTTGTCGGGTTGGTCAGGTCGATCACTTCGCCGTTCGTCTTGTGTACCTTGTAGATAACGCTGGGCGCCGTAGTCACCAGGTCGAGATTGTACTCTCTCTCCAGACGCTCCTCGATGATCTCGAGGTGCAAAAGCCCCAGAAAACCGCAGCGGAAGCCAAAGCCGAGAGCCACCGATGTTTCGGGCTCATAGAAAAGAGAAGCGTCATTCAGCTGCAGCTTTTCCAGCGCGTCGCGCAGGTCGCCGTACCTCGCCCCATCGGCGGGATAAAGGCCGCAGTACACCATCGGGTTGACTTTTTTGTAGCCCGGCAGAGCCTCGGCGCAGGGATTCTGACTGTTCGTCACGGTGTCGCCCACACGGGTGTCCCGCACGTTCTTGATGCTGGCGGTGATGTAGCCGACCATGCCTGCGGAGAGCTCCTCGCAGGGGATAAACTGTCCGGCGCCGAAGTAACCCACTTCGACGACTTCGGTGCGGAAGCCTGTGGCCATCATCAGGATCGGGGTACCTTTTCTCACCGTACCGTCCATGATGCGGCAGAAGACGATCACGCCTTTATAGGAATCGTAGACAGAGTCGAAGATCAGTGCCTTGAGCGGCAGATCGGGGTCCCCTGTCGGAGCCGGTATCTTTGTCACGATCTGTTCGAGCACCTCGTCCACGTTCTGCCCTGTCTTGGCAGAGATCAGCGGAGCATCCTGTGCCTCGAGGCCGATCACATCTTCTATCTCATTGATCACGCGGTCCGGCTGCGCGCTCGGCAGGTCGATCTTGTTGATCACCGGGAACACGTCCAGATCGTGGTCCAGCGCCATATATACGTTGGCGAGCGTCTGCGCCTCGATCCCCTGTGCAGCGTCCACGACAAGGATCGCCCCGTCACAGGCCGCAAGGCTGCGCGAAACTTCGTAGTTAAAATCAACATGGCCGGGCGTATCGATCAGATTGAACGTGTACTCCTCTCCGTCCTTCGCCCGGTAGATGATGCGGCAGGCCTGCGATTTGATCGTGATGCCGCGCTCGCGCTCCAGCTCCATGTTGTCCAGGATCTGTGACTGCATCTCACGCTCTGTCAGAAGCCCCGTCTTTTCGATGATACGATCGGCGAGGGTGGATTTGCCGTGATCGATATGTGCGATTATGCAAAAGTTGCGGATCTTATTCCGGTCTGTCACTGTTAAATTTCCTCCTGCGTATGATCCGCCGCCAAAGGATGTGGCGGATCCGGTCGAATATCATAGCCTGTAGATCAGTATTCCCGTGACGATCAGCAGATTGCCGATGATCTTGCGGGGCGTGATCTTCTCGTGAAGCAGCGTGATGGACATGATAAAAATCCACACGTAGGCCAGGGTCTCTATCACCGAACCGTACTTCATGTCCACTCTCGTGTACGCGTATGTGTTTGCCAGCAGCACCGTGCCAAAGAGGATATATGCGACGATCACCTTCCGGTTGAGGTACTCCTTCAGGAAGCTGTCATGCTTCTCGTCGGCACTCTGCTTCAAAAGTATCTGCGAGATGGCGGTGAGAAATGATCCCGCCACCATGATATAAATAAAATTACTCATCTCCGGTCACCACCATTACACCGATCAGAACGATAATCATTCCGAGTACGTTTTTCCATGTCAGAATTTCCTTAAAGATAAGCACGGCCCAGATCTGCGACCAGATCAGATAGACGCTTCTGTGTGCATAGGCTGTGGAAAGCTGGAATTTTTTGATCACCATCTGCCAGCATACCGCATATACGCCGCAGTTTAGAACCATTAGACCGAGAAACAGATAGAACAGCGGGGAACTGAGCCCGCCCTTGTTGAACTGCACCGAGGCCGCCTTGGAAAAGACGCTCGTAAGAGAAAACAGGAGTATATTGAGGTGCAGCTGAATGTATTTGCCTGCCTTTTTCACGTTGTTCTCCTTATCTGTAGTTATAAAAAAAGCACCATCCCCGGCATTCACTCGAATCCAGAAACAGTACTTTTAATGCGTCTTCAGGGGTTCGAACCCTGGACACCCTGATTAAGAGTCAGGTGCTCTGCCAGCTGAGCTAAAGACGCATGCCTTATCGCTTATCGCTTAACGCAAGTGCTATTATAAATAAAGCCCCCGGAAAAGTCAAGAACTTTTTTTATTTTTTTTGCAGCCGTGTTCTGACCCAGTATGCGCCCATGGTCTGAGAAGGATCGAGAGTTACCTCGTCCGAGAGGAAGGTCTTCAGATAAGCATCCGCAGGAGTCCAGCTTTTGGCCTCCCTGATGCTGCCGTATTCTATCTCGGCGTACCAGAATTCGGTGGGAAGGCCCTCGTCGACATGGTTCACCTCAAGCTTATGCCCGTCGGGCAGCAGGAAAGTGCGGCGCACCTTCGGGATGAGCGGCCGGCCGATCAGATCCTCAAGCTCGAGGAACTTATCCTTCGGCACAGCCATCTCTATCTCTTTACGGGCAAGACCGCCGCTGGATTTGAAGCAAAGGATGTATTCTGTCTCTCCGTCTTTCAGCGCTTCTTCGCGGATACGGACAGTAGGACTCACGCTCACATATCCCTGGCGCATGCTCTGCTCGCTGACGAGCGGATAATCCGCCTGCGGCCATCCTTTTACCATCCATTTGCGTTCAATTTCCATTTTTCCTTCTCCTTTACAGCCTTTCCTTTTTATCCTTATAGAGCGAAACTACCTCGTTATATACCGTCGACGTCAGTCGATTCAGTCCCTTTGAGATTCCGTTGATGCAGAAATCTACAGGCCACGCCAGCAGGATAAGCACCACAGCAAGGATCGCGTACACCAGAAGCGACCGCGGAGCTATGGCCATATTGGCAAAGGTCCCGTGAAAGAGTTTCATTCCCAGCGTATTGTACAACAGTACATGCACGATATATATGCCGAAATAGGTCCGGTTGACAAGCCTCCACGGTTTCGCGTTGAAGAATGTGCGCAGGTACCTGTTTTTCATCGTCACCAGAATAAAGCAGAATGCAAACAGCGCTCCCAGATAATCGGTCTTGAATGACTCGTTCGGCCCCTGATGGATAAGCGCGAAGGGTACGAATATCAGTATCAGCTGAAGCCACCACTTATTCAGGTATCCGTCGAGAGCCTCATCGCGGGACACGAGAAACAGGGCGGCACCGGCGATGCTTACCGCGATCCATTCCTGCTTGAGGATCATAAAGATGAGCAGCATCAGGATCACCTCGATGTACCCGGCCTTTATCCTGCCCAGCAGGTAGCAGATTCCCGTACCCAGAAGCATCGGCATAAGACACCAGAACAGATGATAAAAATCATATTTAAGCCCAAAGCTCTGTTCCAGAAAAACACTGATGACTTTTTTTCCTTCGACATGCATGTCGAGCTGATGAAGCAGCATCGCCGAAATGTAAAAAAACATGGCAGTCACAAGGAAATACAGATATCTCTGCAGAAACATCAGCAGAAGATTCTCCCTGCTCTTTTCCCCTTTACGGTAAGCAAACAGTCCCAGAATGATGCACAGGGTCGAGAATCCGAGCTTACCGGAGAGTCCATCCAGAAAGATCGAATACGGAAACGTGTAGAAGTATCCGAAATATCCCGGACAGAAAGCTCCGATATAATGCGTTGTAAACACAAGCATAGCGGCAAGAAAGCGGAATGTGTCAAAATAGTAGATTCTTTCTTTTGCCTTGCCCTCTGCCATCACTCATCCATCTCCTCGTCCACATATTTCCGGATATTGGAGGCATTTACATATTTTTTCATATGCTCTCCGTCGGTGATGACAAGCGTCGGTGCCTGCATGATGCCGAACTGTCTTGCCAGGTCGGGGTTCTTCTCCGCATCGATCAGCTCATACTCTTCGCCTTCGAGCATTTTCTTTGCCATTTTACAGTTTGGACAGGTGCTGGTGGTGAAAAGATACTTGTGCGTCTGCACAGGCTTCACATCCACTTTTTCTCCGCTGATCGTCACCACGCTTGTATGGACGCGGGTAATGTTTCCGGCATCCTCGTTCTTCGGTTTGAGATCGCAGAAAGCGCCGTCTTTTCCCTTCACCTCGGAGTGCATCACGTCGTAAAGCGTACGGTTCTTGTATTCCTGAGCCTTTCCGTCGTTCCAGTTCTGTACCGGACGGTAGTAGCCGGTGATACGGCTGTAAACTTCAGCCTTCTTTCCGCACTTCGGACAGGTAAAATGCTCTCCCGACAGATAACCGTGCTCGGAGCATACGGAGTAGGTCGGCGAAATGGTATAGTACGGAAGTCTGTAGTTCTCGGCGATTTTGCGCACCAGCGATGCCGCGGCCTTCCAGTCGGGCAGTTTTTCGCCCAGGAAGCCGTGGAACACGGTTCCCGATGTGTACAGTGTCTGCAGCTCGTCCTGCACATCAAGCGCATCGAAGATGTCTGCGGTGTACTCCACCGGCAGATGCGAGCTGTTTGTGTAGTACGGTGTGTCTCCCTTGCTTCCGGCGGTGCGGATATCCGGCCAGCGGTCCCTGTCGTGCTTTGCCAGACGGTATGCCGTGGATTCGGCCGGAGAAGCCTCCAGATTGAACAGCTCGCCGGTGTACATCTCCTGATAGTCGGACAGGCGTTCTCTCATGTGGTTAAGCACTTCCTTGGTAAACTGCTGTGTGCGTTCATCCGACATATCGCAGCCCAGCCAGCAGGCGTTGAGGCCTACTTCGTTCATGCCTACCAGGCCGATCGTCGAAAAATGATTGTCGAAGGAGCCGAGATACCTCCTGGTATACGGATACAGACCCTCGTTCAGAAGCTTGGTGATCACTTCTCTCTTGATATGGAGAGAACGAGCGGAAATATCCATCATGTGATCGAGTCTTCTGTAGAACTCCTCGGGTGTCTTGGACAGGTAGGCGATCCTCGGCATGTTGATCGTTACCACGCCCACCGAGCCGGTGCTCTCTCCGGAGCCGAAGAAACCGCCGCTCTTCTTGCGGAGCTCTCTTAAGTCGAGGCGGAGCCTGCAGCACATGCTGCGGATGTCGCTCGGCTTCATGTCGCTGTTGATATAGTTGGAGAAATACGGTGTGCCGTATTTGGCTGTCATCTCAAAGAGGAGACGGTTGTTGAGCGTATCGGACCAGTCAAACTCCTTTGTGATGGAGTAGGTCGGGATCGGATACTGGAATCCGCGGCCGTTGGCATCGCCTTCGATCATCGTCTCGATGAAGGCTCTGTTGACCATATCCATCTCTTTCTTGCAGTCCTTGTACTTGAAGTCCTGCTCTTTTCCGCCCACGATGGCCGGAAGCTCGGCAAGGTCGTCCGGAACCGTCCAGTCAAGCGTGATGTTCGAGAACGGTGCCTGGGTTCCCCAGCGGCTGGGCGTGTTGACTCCGTAGATGAAAGATTCGATACATTTTTTGACCTCGGGATAGGTGAGTCCGTCAGTCTTTACAAAAGGAGCAAGGTAGGTGTCAAAGGACGAGAAGGCCTGTGCTCCTGCCCATTCGTTCTGCATGATGCCCAGGAAGTTGACCATCTGGTTGCAGAGCACGCTCAGATGTTTGGCCGGCGCCGAAGTGATCTTTCCTTCGATGCCGCCGAGGCCTTCCTGAATAAGCTGCTTGAGGGACCAGCCTGCACAGTAGCCTGTCAGCATGGACAGGTCGTGAAGGTGAATGTCAGCGTTCCTGTGCGCATCGGCGATCTCGCTGTCGTAGATCTCGCTCAGCCAGTAGTTGGCGGTAACCGCGCCGGAGTTGCTGAGGATAAGTCCGCCGACAGAGTAGGTGACCGTCGAGTTTTCCTTTACTCTCCAGTCTTCCACCTTGACGTAGCTGTTGACGATCTCTTTATAGTCGAGGATGGTGGACTTCATGTTGCGGACTTTTTCGCGCTGTTTACGATAGAGAATGTAGGCCTTGGCCACATCCGCATATCCCGCCTGGATCAGCACGTTCTCGACGCTGTCCTGGATATCTTCCACCGTAATTCTGTCCCGGTTTATCTTACTCTGGAAGTCAGCGGTGGTACGGAGGCCGAGCAGCTCGATCATATCGCTGCTGTACATTTTTTCCTTGGCGTCGAACGCTTTGGTGATCGCCCCCGTGATCTTGCTCATTTGAAAGTCGGCAATTTCCCCGTCTCTTTTTACGACCTGAAACATATCTTTCCTCCCGATCAACTTGTTATTTATCAATATCTGTTCAGAACCTTCACAGATGCAGTGCAAAAACGCAGACAAGCCCGCTTCAGGGGCCGAAAACTCTGCATTTTGTATCGTGGCTGTACGGTCTGTGCTTCGTGGTTTGTCTTCGGACCGGCCACGAAGCCGCACGACTATTGTATCAAAGCTTCGGAGTTACGTCAACTGAAAAAAACACCATATCTTGTGTCTCGTTTGTTCGCTTGCACAAGATAGGTGTTTTTATTCATGCCCCATACTGCGGGTTTCATCTTACAAAAGTCCATAAATATCGCGCGGAACCCTTGCTTTTACAGCGATTCCTTCCTCCGTATACTCCTCTGATATCAGCTGTCCCGATGTACGTATTTTCTGAATCAGACCTGCATTATTATACGAAAAAATTCTCTCGATGTAAACCATATTTTCGGATAAAAGTTTTTCCAGCAATTTGCACAATTCCGGAAGCCCCTCGCCCGATGCGGCTGAAGTCTTCAGAGAATAATCGGCCCTGAAATCGTGGAGAGACGCGCAGTCGGTCTTGTCCTGCTTGTTAAAAAGTGTGATGATCGTGTGGTTCATGGCGCCGAGCTCGGTCAGCGTCTCGTACACCGTGTGCATCTGCAGCTCCGCCTGCGGGCTCGATGCGTCGACCACGTGGATAATGTAATCTGCGTATTTTGCCTCTTCAAGAGTGCTTCGGAACGCCTCGATCAGATGATGCGGCAGCTTTCGGATAAAGCCTACCGTGTCTGTCAGCAGGATCTGCTGCCCTTCGGAGAGCTCCAGCATCCGTGTGGTCGGGTCGAGTGTGGCAAAAAGCTTGTCCTCCGACAGCACCTCCGCGCCGGTAAGCGCATTCAGCAGCGTGGACTTTCCCGCGTTGGTGTAGCCGACGATCGCGGCGGTCTTTATGCTGCTGCGCCCGCGGCCGTTCCTGATGAGTTCGCGGTGCTTCTCCACCTGTCTCAGCTCTTCGCGGAGCGCCGAGATCCTTGTCCGGATCAGTCGCCTGTCCGTCTCGAGCTTCTTTTCGCCCGGTCCCCTGGTGCCTATGCCGCCTCCCAGACGGGAGAGGGATGCGCGAAGTCCCACAAGGCGCTGGGCACGATAACGCAGCTGGGCCAGCTCCACCTGGATCTTTCCCTCGCTTGTCACCGCGTGGTCCGCAAAGATGTCCAGAATGAGCAGCGTGCGGTCCATCACCTTCGTCTGCAGTTCATGCTCCAGATTGTTCATCTGGGCGGGCGAAAGCTCGTCGTCGCAGATTATGCCGTTGGCATCCAGCATCACGATCAGGTTTTTGAGCTCCTCGATCTTGCCTTTTCCGATATAAGTGCCCGGGTGCACCTGCTCCCGGTTCTGGATCAGCCTGCCGACGCAGGCTGCACCTGCCGTTTTTGCAAGCTCCGCAAGCTCATCCAGCGATTCCTCCATGTTTTCCCCCTCGGACTTCTGTACACCGACGAGGATCACTCTCTCTTCGAGTTCCTGTATATATTCCATCTGTCTTATTACAACACCCTGTCAATATCAGTAATAGCTCTCATCGTAGTAGCTCTCGTCGTAGTAACTCTCGTCATAATAACTCTCGTCATAATAACTCTCGTCATAGTAGCCTTCGTCGTAAGAACTGTCGTAAGAGCCGTCGTCATAATAGCTTTCGTCAGACGCGGTTTCTGTCTGTCCCGTCTGATCCGTCGCCTCCTCGGGCGCCGGTGTCACTGCCGGCTTTTCGCGGGAGACGAGGAATTCCAGCTCTTTGGCCGCCGTCTCGTCCTCCGGGAACATGGCGTTGTACTCCTCCGCCTTCTGTCTGGCCGTGTCAAAGTCCAGTTTTTTCTCGTACACCACGATCTCGTTGAACAACAGGCTCTGCAGCTCCTCGGTAGAAGCATAAGGCTTGCCTTTTTCGATGTTATCAAGGGCAGAGTCGAAGTTGCTCTCTTCCAGATCGCACAACGCAAGCCCGTCATAGGCCTTGGCCGTACTGCCGCCGTCGTCCATATACTGCTGATACATCGCACGGGCTTTGGAGCTGCTGTGCTGCGCATTGTAGACCATGCCCAGAAGGAGAAGCGCATCGGTGCTCCCCTTGCTCACCGCATTCGTCAGTTCCGTGACGGCCGCATTGTAGTCTTCCATATAGTAGTATATGCGGCCTCTGTCGCAGTAATCATCGGCGGAATCGGCACTGTGATCCAGCGATTTTTCGAGATATCCGGTCCCGTCCGCTTCCATGCCCCTGTCGATGTACTGTTCGTAGATGCGGATAGCCATCTCATAGCCTGTGCTGTGCTCATAGGCCATGTCAAAGTTGGAGGCCGCCTCGTCGTAGGAGTCCATCGCCAGTGCCACCGCGCCGGTGAGGAAACAGGTCTCGGCATCCTCGCCAAAATCGACCATCAGTGTCTGACAGTCCGCCATCGCATTCTCATACTGCTGTGACTTCAAATAGGCTGTGGCTCTGTAATAGAGAAGGTCCTTTCTGGTGGCCTTGTCCACTTTTTCGCCGCCCAGAGCCTGCGTAAACCACGAGACAGCGTCCTCATAATTGTTCATGCGCAGGCAGGATATCCCGGCCCCTCTTGCCGAGAGGACAGGAAGCACACCATCGTTGTAGCACTGTTCATAGCCCTGAAGAGCATATTCGCAGCTTCCCTGCTCCAGATCGCGGCCGGCCTGTTCGAACGTTTCGGAAGGTTCTTCGCAGCCCGAGAAAGAAAAAGCCATCGCGGCCGAAAGAAGCACCGCCGCAGTGCAGCTCTTAAATCGCTTTATAAGAATCATGACAATAAACCTCAGTTTTTTACGCCGGATACAGTCCCTCTTTTGTCAGGGCGAGGATCGCCTCGGTCACGGCCGCCTTATCCTCCTGATAGGTCACGCCGAACCATTCGTCACCCGTTTCAAGCACATCGACCTTTATTTCATCTGCGCGGATCAGCCCGTCGATAAATGTCGGAAGCAGATACTCCTTGGTGAGAGGATCTCCCTCTCCGTTCTGCAGAAATTCGCCAAAGCCTTTACGCAGTGTTTCGACAAAATCCGGGGTAAGTCCCCACATGTTCATGGATACAAGATTGTCCGTGCCCACAGGAACCGCGCCGCTCTCGGAACGGATCTCGGCACCTTCGGCCGTTTTAAAGATATTGCGCGTTTCCGTCACTCCGGTAAGACAGCCGTCCGTGATGTGGCAGATCCCTCTCGTCACTCCGCCGTGATCGCTGAGCGTATTGCCCAGGCGGAAGCCGGCCATACAGATGTGGCGTTCGTCTGCGTCCGCGCCGTCCTCTCTGACCAGATAGTCATGCACCAGGCGGTACGCTTCTTTTCCGTAATAATCATCCGCATTGATGACCATAAAGGGCTCGGTGAGCACATCTGCCGCCGCAAGAACGGCCTGCCCGGTACCCCACGGTTTGGTTCTGCCTTCGGGAAGGGTAAATCCTTCGGGAAGATCGGTGAGTTCCTGGAAAGCGTATGCCACCTCGATCCTGCGTTCGATACGGTCGCCGATGATCCTGCGGAACTCTTCCTCCAGATCCTTGCGGATGATGAACACGACTTTGTTAAACCCTGCCTCGATCGCGTCATGGATCGAATAGTCCATGATGATCTGGCCCGAAGGTCCTACCGCCGCAAGCTGTTTGATGCCTTTTCCAAAGCGGCTGCCGATACCGGCTGCCATGATAACGAGTGCTGTCTTTTTCATATGTTCTCTCCTAATTTGGTAAGTTTTGCGGCCCGGTCCGCCGCGGCCAGGCTGCCGATGATCTCATCGAGGTCTCCATTAAGTACTTCTTGGAGCCTGTGGGTGGTGAGCTTGATCCTGTGATCGGTCACTCTTCCCTGCGGGAAATTGTAGGTTCTGATCTTTTCGGAACGGTCGCCGGTGCCGATCTGGCTTCTTCTCGCCTCGGCTTCGGCGTCGTGCTGCTTTGCCAGCTCCATCTCGTAGAGTCTGGACCTCAGCACTTTGAGTGCCTTGTCTTTGTTCTTCAGCTGTGACTTTTCGTCCTGGCACGAGATGACTATGCCGGTCGGAATATGTGTGAGCCTCACCGCCGAGTCGGTCGTGTTGACGCACTGGCCGCCGTTTCCCGAGGCGCGGAACACATCGAACCTGCATTCATTTAGATCCAGATGAAAATCGATCTCCTCCGCCTCGGGCATGATCGCCACTGTGCAGGTGGAGGTGTGAATGCGTCCGCCCGACTCTGTCTCGGGCACACGCTGGACGCGGTGTACGCCGCTCTCATATTTGAGTTTTGAGTATGCCCCGTTTCCCGAGATCATAAAGGTGACTTCCTTGAAGCCCCCTATTCCGCTCTCATTCAGCGAGATCATCTCGGTCTTCCAGCGATTCGCCTCGGCAAATTTTACATACATGCGGTAGATCTCCGCCGCGAAAAGCGCCGCTTCGTCACCGCCCGCGCCGGCACGGACCTCGACGATGACGTTCTTGGAGTCGTTGGGGTCCTTCGGAAGAAGAAGGATCTTCAGCTCTTTTTCGAGGGACTCTGTGCCGGTCCTCGCATCCTTCAGCTCCTCCTTCAGCATATCGCGCATCTCCTCGTCCTTCTCTTCTTCGAGCATGGCAAGGCTGTCTTCTATGGTCTCCTTATATTTTTTGTAACGGTGATATGTCTCAACGATCGGCTGCAGAGTGCTCTGCTCTTTCATCAGCTTTTGCAGCCTTTCGGGGTCGCCCGTGACATCGGGGGAGGCCATTTCGTTCATGATCTCCTCGTATCTGGCGGCCAGGTCGTCCAGTTTGTCAAACATTTGATACTCCTTATATTCATCACTTTGGCAGTTCCGCAGCAGCCACCCGGTCAAGGCCCGAAAGGTCTTTAACGATATGTATGTTCTTAAAGCCTCCGAGGCTTAGGATCTCCCTCACGTCTTCCGCCTGGTCATAGCCGATCTCGTACAGCAGCTTTCCGCCGGGCTTTAAATATCCCGCCGCTGCGTTTGTGATCTCCCGGTAAAAATACAGCCCGTCCGTCCCTCCGTCGAGCGCAATGCCCGGATCGTGGTCTTTGACCTCCCGGGAGAGCGTCCCGATCACCTCGGTTCGGATATACGGTGGGTTTGATACAAGGATATCATATTTCCGCTCTTTATGCCTATATATTTCATCAAAATATGGTGCAGAAAAAAGATTGCTCAGGATAAAATCGCTTCTTTCGCGCGTTCCCAGAGTCTCTGCGTTTCTTTCGGCGGTTTTGAGAGCGTCTTTCGAGATGTCGGCCCCCGCACCTGCCGCATCGGTCCTTTCAAGAAGCAGGCTCGTAAGAATGCAGCCGGATCCGGTGCACATGTCGAGGATGCGCGGAGAAGGAACGCCCTTCATCGCCTTCAGGCATTCCTCCACAAGCACCTCGGTGTCCTGCCTGGGGATCAGCACGCTCTCATCCACGTAGAATTCGTACCCCATAAAATATGCCTGATGCGTGATGTGCTGCAGAGGTACGCGGGATGCTCTCCGGTCAATATACTGCAGGTACGCGAGGCATTGCTCCTCCGGGAGAACGTTCTCCGAATGTGCATAGTAATACGCCCGGCTGACTCCTGCCGCAAAGGACAGGAGGAGCCAGGCGTCATTTTCATATTCTTCGATTCCTGCGTTCTTCAGTTTCAGAACGCCGTTCTTTAATGCTTCGCAAAGTGTCATATCGTTCTCCGCTCATACAGGCACGGTTTACGCTTCATCTGCCTCCGGCACTTCAACAATCAAAGGTTACCTGCAATCCGCTTCGCTGCTTGCCGCTTACCGGGATCTCACTCCGTGGGCTCCCGGTCAAACTGCTCTTTCAGATATGTCCTCCAATCGAAAACAGCCTCGACCGCTTTGATGGCTACTTCGGCCATATCTTCGGTAGGTTCTCTTGTCGTCAGCTTCTGCAGAGCAAGGCCGGGCTTGCTGAAGAAGTTTGCGCACGCAGATTCGCTGCGCCCCGCCCACTGGATGATCTCGTAGGAAATACCCGCGACGACCGGTACCATGAGCAGACGGCCGACAAGCCGTACCCAGTATACCGGCACCAGCACAAAAATAAAGTGCAGGAAGATACTCACCAGCATGACCAGGAACAGGAAGCTGGTACCGCAGCGTCTGTGAAAGCGGGAGCTTTTCATCACGTTCTCGACCGTGAGCGGAAGTCCGTTTTCGACGCAGTTGATACATTTGTGCTCCGCGCCATGGTACATGAATGTCCTCTGGATGTCCTTCATCCTCGAGATGAGGATCATGTAAGTGAGGAACAGAGCCAGTTTGACGAACGCTTCGAGGATGGTCACAAGGATCTCGGATGCCCCGGCTTTACGGATAAGGCTTGCCAGAATATACGGCAGGAACATGAAGGCCAGGATGGAGAGCGCGATGGAGAATGCCACGGTCACATAGAGAAGTACCTTGAACATCTTGTCGTCCTTCGCTTTTTTCTTTTCCAGCTCTTCTGCCGTCAGTTTGGCGTTCTGCTCTTTTTCCTCTTCGTCCTCCTCGTCTCCGGCGATCTCCGCGGAGTACATGAGACATTTGGTGCCGATCACCAGCGAGTCCACAAATCCGGCCACACCGCGGAGCAGCGGTTTTTTCCATATGGCTCCTTTGCCGATCACCGGTTTGTAATCTTCCACTTTGACTTCGATCTCTTTATCGGGGCGGCGTACACCTACGGAATATTTATCCTTGTGGCGCATCATGATGCCTTCCATAACTGCCTGCCCGCCAATTCCGGATGGTTTCATGTTTTCTCCTTTTAACTCGTTGAAACATAAAAAGGTTGAGATACACCGACCTCAACCTTCTTTTCCAAGCTCTTTATTTGGTTAAACCATATTTTCTGTTGAACTTATCGATACGTCCGCGAGCCTGTGTAGCCTTCTGCTGGCCGGTGTAGAACGGATGGCACTTGGAGCAGATTTCCACGTGGATATCCTTCTTTGTAGAACCGGTTACGAATGTGTTGCCGCAGTTGCAGGTTACGGTCGCCTGATAATAATTCGGATGAATACCTTCTCTCATGATTCTCACCTCACTGTAATCGTTCTATTTATATTCGTATACACAAACGAATTATCTGTTGACAGCTCATTGATTATAACACGGTGGGCAAGGTAATGCAAGGGGCAATTTATAAAAAACAACGGAGGGCTAAAATCTCTGCTTTCTCACCATCTGCACAAACTCCGCGTTGCTCCGGGTGCGGGCAAACATATTGAGGATCTGCTCCACAGCGTCCTCGGCCTTCATCCCGTTCAGAGCCTTGCGCATGTTATAGACCGCCTCCTGCTCCTCGCGGGTGAGAAGAAGGTCCTCGCGGCGGGTGCCGGATTTCTGGATATCGATTGCCGGGAACACCCTGCGCTCCTGAAGCTTGCGGTCGAGCACCAGCTCCATGTTGCCGGTTCCCTTGAATTCCTCGTAGATCACATCGTCCATCTTGCTGCCGGTGTCGACCAGAGCTGTCGCCAGAATGGTAAGGCTGCCTCCCTCGCGCATGTTGCGGGCTGCGCCGAAAAAGCGCTTGGGCATATGCAGCGCTGCGGGATCGAGGCCGCCCGACAGTGTTCTTCCGCTCGGCGGGATGATCAGGTTATATGCTCTTGCCAGTCTGGTGATGGAATCCAGCAGGATAGTTACGTCCTTCTTGTGCTCGACCAGTCGGCGGGCACGTTCGATGACCATCTCGGACACCCTTTTGTGATGTTCGGGAAGCTCGTCGAAGGTCGAGTAGATGACCTCCACGTTCGGTCCCTGAATGGCTTCTTTAATATCTGTGACTTCCTCGGGACGTTCATCGATCAGCAGAATGATCAGATGCATCTCTTTATTGTTCCTGAGGATCGATTTTGCCACGTCTTTCAGGAGGGTCGTCTTACCTGCTTTCGGCGGTGACACGATCATGCCTCGCTGGCCTTTGCCGATGGGGCTGATCAGGTCGACGATCCTCATCGCAGTGGTGCCGCCGGGCCTTTCCATAACGAGCCTCTCGTCCGGGAAGATCGGCGTCATGTCTTCAAAGTTCGGCCTTCTCTGACCTTCGTTGGGATGATAGCCGTTGAGTGCGGTGACATAGAGCAGAGCGCTGAATTTTTCGCCCTGTGTGCGGATCCTGATGTTTCCGCGGATGATATCGCCGGTCTTCAGGTTGAACCTGCGGATCTGGGACGGGGAGACGTAGATGTCGTTCTCGCCCGGCAGATAGTTTTCGCAGCGGATAAAGCCGTAGCCGTCAGGCATGACTTCCAGGATGCCGTCCGCCATGCTGCCGCTGTCCAGCTCTGCGGTTTCGGCCGGGACTCTGATCTCTTCGTCGCCTTCGCGGGCCTGGGGCTGCTCCTGCGGTGCAGCGGGGCGGGGTGCCGGGCGGCGTTCCTCGGTTCCCTCGGTGTTATACTGCTGCCTGGGTCTGCGCTCCTGTTCTCCTTCGGCACCGTAGGACTGCCTCGGTCTGCGGTCCTGCTCGCCCTCGGATGACTGTCTCGGCCTGCGGTCCTGCTCCATGTTATAGGGACGGACCACGCGGCGTATATTGTCGTTTCTTCTCTCCTGTGCAGGCTGCTCGCGGTTAATGTTTCTTCTTTCGGGCACTGTGTGTTCCTGATTTACGGTTTTTCTCTCGGGCACAGGTCTTTCCGGTTCCGCTTCTGCCTTCTCTTCAGCCTCTGCAGGCACCGGCGGATTATTTTCGCTGCTGTTTTCCTCAGGTGATGCTTCTTCTTTAGCTTCAGCAGCCGCTGCTTTATCTTTTTCGTCCTCCTCCAGCATTCTTTCGACAAGTTCCGCTTTTCTCATGGTAGAGATCCCGCGGATGCCTCTGGCTTTCGCCAGGTCTCTTAAGGTTGTCAGCGGAAGACTTTCATATTTTTCTCTCATTATTTACCTCTCGTCTTATGTTCAACTGTTTGGCAGCTCTTTGGTACCATCACAAATCATCATTCCATTTTTTATAACCGTCTTCACACGGAGATCTTCGTCCAGCAGGACTGCATCTCCGCATTTTCCGACTCGCAGAGTCCCGTATTCTTCGGATATTCCCAGGACTTGTGCCGGGTTTGCGGTGGCGGCTCTCACTGCGCTTTCGAGTGAGATCCCCATCTCTTTTACTGCAATTCGAAGGCACTCTGCCAGATCGGTGACGGATCCGGCAAGATTTCCGCCGTCTTTAAGTACAGCTTTTGTGCCGCTCACGATAACTTCCTGTCCTCCCAGCATAATGGGGCCGTCGCCAAGCCCGCACGCCCGAAGGCTGTCGCTGATGAGTACGACTCTGTCATCACCCAGGATGCGAAACACACTGCGCACGACCGCGGGATGTACATGGTTCCCGTCGCAGATCAGCTCCGCCGTCACGTTTGGGCTGTCAAAGACGGCTCCGACCGTGCCCGGTTCCCGGTGGCCGAAGGGCGGCATCGCATTGAACAGATGGACCGCATGGCCTGCTCCCGCGCGGATGGCGGCCATCGCCGTATCGTAGTCGGCGTTGGTATGTGCAAGGGAAACACGAACTTTGTCCTTCACAGCCGCGATATATTCTTCAAAGCCGGGATTTTCCTCGGTGGCGAGGCCTATGACTTTTACCAGGCCTTCGCCGGCACGGAGAAACTCTTCTGCGGTCTCTGTGTCCGCCGGTATAATGTATGCCCCGTTCTGGGCTCCTTTCTTTACCCGGCTGATAAACGGGCCTTCCATATTTATGCCGACCAGGTCGGCCTCACAAAGAACTTCTCCCGATTCTTTTTTTCGTTTCTGCTTTCTGCGGTACTCGGCTCCCGCCGTGAGAATGTGCTTCAGTTCCGCTGTCGGGAGCGTAAGGGTGGCAGGGCATATGGCCGTTACCCCGGCTTTCAGCTCATATTCGGCAAGAGTTCGAATAGCTTCCTCTGTTCCGTCACAGAAGTCCGCCCCCATACATCCGTGAAAATGCATGTCAATGAGCCCCGGTATGACATGGCAGCCGCCGGCATCTATAACCTCTTCTGCCTCGGCAGTCTGCAGCATACTTTCTTCCTGCTCATCTCCGATCTTGACTATCCTGCCGTCTTTAATTTGTATAAATCCACGCTGAAACCGAAAATCTTCTCTGTAGACAAGCGCATTTTTGATCAGCATTCTTTTCTGTTCTTCCTTTCCCTGTACCCGGTTTATCCGCAGATCACCCGGGCGACATGAACGCCGCTTGCAGATGCGTGTGAGAGGGAATGCGTTACGCCGCTTCCGTCTCCGATGATATACAGACCTTTATGGCAGCTTTCCAGATCCTGATCGATCTGTACTTCCATATTATAGAATTTTACCTCGACACCGTAAAGAAGAGTGTCGTCGTTGGCCGTTCCCGGGGCGATCTTATCGAGCGCGTAGATCATCTCGATGATGCCGTCGAGGATACGTTTAGGGAGCACCAGTGAGAGATCGCCGGGGGTCGCGCTGAGCGTCGGACGTACGGTGCTCTCTTCAATTCGTTTTTCGTTGCTTCTGCGGCCGCGAATCAGATCGCCGAAGCGCTGTACAATGACTCCGCCGCCCAGCATGTTGGATAGCCTTGCGATGCTTTCGCCGTAGTTGTTGCTGTCGTGGAAAGGTTCCGAAAAATGCTTGGAGACCAGCAGGGCGAAGTTCGTGTTGCGGGTCTGTTTGTCCGCGCCTTCATAGCTGTGGCCGTTTACCGTTACGATGCCGTTTGTATTTTCGTTTACGACGATTCCGTGGGGATTCATGCAGAAGGTGCGCACATTGTCTTCAAACTTTTCGGTGCGGTAGACGATTTTGCTTTCATAGAGTTCATCGGTCAGATGCGAGAACACATCTGCGTCCAGTTCTACTCTGACGCCGATGTCTACGCGGTTTGAGTTGGTGGGGATATTCAGTTCTTTGCAGATTTTTTCCATCCACCTGCTGCCGCTTCGTCCTACCGAGATGATGCAGTCGCGGCAGTCTTTTGTGTGATCTTTGAAGTGGATCCTGTAGCCTTCGTCCAGTGCTTCTACGTGTTCTGCGGGCTCGTTAAAGTGAAATTCTACTTTGTCCTTCAGTTCGTTGTAGATGTTTTCGAGGACTACATAGTTGATGTCGGTTCCCAGGTGGCGTACCGAGGCTTCCAGCAGTTTCAGTTTGTTCTGCAGGCAGAGTTTTTTGTAGTGTGTCCCGGCTGTGGAGTATAGTTTTGTTCCGGCTCCGCCGTGGGAGACGTTGATTTCATCTACGTAGTGCATCAGTTCCAGGGCTTTTGCGCGGCCGATGTGTTCGTAGAGGGTGCCTCCGAAGTCGTTGGTTATGTTATATTTTCCGTCCGAGAAGGCGCCGGCTCCGCCGAAGCCGCTCATGATCGCGCAGGTTTTGCATTTGATGCATGATTTTATTTTGACGCCGTCGATCGGACATTTGCGTCGGCTGAGTTCGTTTCCTGCTTCGAACACGGCTACTTTGAGCCCGGGTTTTAGTTTCATCAGTTCATAGGCAGAGAAGATCCCTCCGGGGCCTGCTCCGATAATGATTATATCATAGTCCATTTTTCATATACTGCGTTGTTTCGCAGCTCCTTTCTTTTTGAGCCTGTTCGGCTTTATCTTTTAGTATACCAAAATAAAGGCTTTAAGGCAATTGTCAAACATTAGATTGCTCCGGGGAAAAAGAGGTTCGTATTGGATGTTGACAGAAGAGATTCCTTGTGTTATATAGACAATAGTGTAAATGTATTCTGTATTCCGCATATTTTTTATTGCGGTCTGAGATGTCAGGAGGAACATATGGATAAATACACCGAGATCGACCTGAATACATCCAATATCAATCAGAGTGAGGGCAATGGGAGCGAGACTCAGCTTGCTACGGCTTATATCGTTTATATGATGCTTGGCAGCTATTTTAAGAGTTGTAAGGCTCAGAGTACTTTGAAGGTGAACAGCCTTTATGTGCATTATACTGAGATGAGGGTGAATACTCAGCTTTCGGCTGAGCGTAGAGTTGAGCGTGATTTTACCGAGCAGTTTGGGGAGTTTCTTCCGTTGTTTGAGGATAGTGTGTGTGAGGTGGCTATTTTTGAGTCGGGGGATAACTTGTGTCTTGCTTTTGATACGGGGTTTGAGAGGCTGACTGCGGTGGTGGATCGTGAAGGGCAGTATGAGTTTTTCCTTAAGGAAGACTGAAGTTAATGAGGGATGGTGCGCAGCTCCCTTGGCAGGAGCTGTGCTCCATCCCCTTTTTTTTGTGGGTTCGATTATCATTTATGCCCCAACCGATCATTTGCCGGCCTCGTCTCCGGCTCAGGCAGCAGTCCGGGACACATCAGTCCGTGAACAGGTGCCTGCTGATCCTCAGAGCCAATCCGCTAAGAAGAACTAGAGCCGTCGCTCAGGAGAGCCTTCGCGACTAAGTTCTTCTAAGCGGATTGTCTCTTCGGGCAGGCACAACAGTTCACGGACTGATGTGTCCCGGACTGCTGCCTGAGCCGGAGACGAGGCCGGCAAATGATCGGTTGGGGCATGAATGATAATTTATTGTTATTTAAGGCCGAATCGCGCACTTGCGGCGCGATTCGGCCTTAGGTTTATATCTTTTTCCGCCACACTGCGACTGCGTTGGATCTGCTCAGTAATCGGTCCATGTCGATTCCTGCGGGGCAGATGTCTTTGCAGGCCAGAGATTTTCCGCAGCCGCTGTATATGTGTGTCATATATGCAGGCTTAAGTCTCTTTATCTCTTCGGGGGATAGTGATGTCAGAAATTTTGTCTCCGGAGCGTACCCTGCTGCCCCGAAGAATTTTCCGTCGGGTACGTAGTTTGGACATACTTCCAGACAGCAGCCGCACTGCAGGCATTTGGAGGACTCGAAGGCGATGTCGTTATTTTTTTTCGTAAAGACAAAATCGCCGGCTGCGGTCAGGCCCAGTTCTTTCAGATTTTCCCGAAGGATGGTCCTGTCCACCCACAGATCGCGGATCAGGGGAAATTTGCTGAGTGGGGCGATTTTGATGCTTTTCTTCTTTTTATAAGTGCGCAGGAACGAGTCGCAGGCGAGCCCCGGAGTTCCGTTTATCACCACAGCGCAGGCGCCGCACTTTTTCTGCAGGCAGCTGCACTCCCACCCGATCTCGCCGACGGGATTGCCGTTTATGTCCTTCATGCCGGGTGTGTTGTTGATATTCGTGAGGGCTGTCGCGACTGTCTCGCGGTCATCCCCGGTCTGATATAGGATTGTCTGAAAGCGGCCCGGTGATTCACTGTTCTCCTGCCGCCATATTTCCAATCTGTATTCCATCTTTTGTCATCTCCGCCGTCACAAGGCCACGGTAAGCGTCATTCTTTTCGGGATAATCTCTCCGGTAATGTGCTCCTCTGCTCTCCTTCCTGTAAAGCGCCGAGAGGAGGATCGCTTCTGCCAGATTCAGTCTGCGTTTCTCGCTTTCATTTGCTGCCGGTTCGAGTCTTTTCAGCTTTTCGAGACCGTTTTCCATCTCTTCACCGTCGCGGACGATTCCCAGCGATTCTTTTAGTATCTCGCCGATAGCGAGGACTGCTTCCGCTCCCGGCCTTTCAACCTCAGCGCTTCCTTGCCCGTCAAAATTCTCCGTATTTCCTTGATTTTCTTTTGCAGTCGTGAGCGTTTCCGCCAGATCCCTCGCCGCTGCTCTTCCGCCGTAGATGGCTCCCAGAGTAGAATTGCCGCCCAGTCGGTTTGCGCCGTGGTACTGGGAGCAGCATTCGCCGGCGGCGTACAGACCTGCTATGTTTGTGCGGTGGCAGATATCCACGTCTATTCCGCCCATGAAGTAGTGGATCGCGGGGTCCACGGGAACCGGTTTCTTTGCCGGATCGATGCCCAGATAGTGCATCACTTCTTTCCGAAGGTCGGGAAGCCGGTCACGCCATATCTCTTTGCTCAGGTGGCTCATGTCCAGATATACCTGATCGCCGCACGTGGGATCGTGCAGTACAAACCAGATTTCTCTCGATACCACGTCACGGGGCATCAGATTGCCGAGTTCGGGATATTTTTCTTCCATAAAATACCATGGTTTTCCGTCCCGTGTCACGAAGAGCCTGCCGCCTTCGCCGCGGGCGGCTTCGCTGATCAGGCAGCGTTTTCCGGCGATGCCTATCGTTGTGGGATGGTACTGGATCATTTCCAGATTGCTGAAGCGGATGCCGGCAGAAAACGCGATGGCCGCTGCTTCTCCCGAGTTTGCCGTCGTTCCGGTCGTGATGCCGGGGAAGAGGCCGTTCATCCCGCCGAATGCCAGGATCGTTTTTCCCGCAAGGGTATGCTGTCTTCGGTTGTATGTGTCTGCGACCGTTACACCGGTGCACTCCCGTTTTCCGGATTCTGTATTTTTTATCAGTATCTTTGCGAGTTCATGGTGCGGGTATCTTTCGATCAGGCCGTTTATCTCGTACTTTCTTGCTTCATCGATCAGGGCGGTCATCAGCATTTTTCCGGTGCTGCTTTTGGCGTAGGCGGTTCGTTTTTTCTTCTGGCCGCCGAAGTTTCGCTGGATGATCTTTCCGTCTGAGATATTGAAGGGCACGCCTATCCTGTGCATGTCCGTTATAATGCCCGGAGCCGCTTTTGTCATGCCGCGCACGGCTTCGGGGTCGGCGATATACACGCCTGCGCGGAGGGTGTCTTCCATATGATTCTCCGTGCTGTCATCCTCGCCCATGGTATTCAACGCTCCGTTAATGCCTCCTGCAGCAAGGACCGACTGGGCCCGTTCTGAGGGCTGAACAGAGATAAGACGGGAAGCGATGTTGTTTTCTGCCAGAGAGATGGCGGCTGACAGGCCGGCGAGGCCTGCTCCGATGATATTTACCTTTTCCATATGATCACTCCGTCAACGATAGCGCCAAAGCACGTTCCACCTGAGATAATAGACTACAAACGCTGCTCCGCAGAGAAGAAGTATGACGGCGAGGACAAAGAGAATGTCCTTCACAAAGGCCCTTCCCCCGTCGATTCCAAGAGCGATCATCAGCGGGCGGATGTTGGTCAGCAGGTGTACGATAAGGGAAAGCACCAGCAGGATCTGCGATACAAGCTCGGGT
>CADCPK010000164.1 GCA_902803215.1 uncultured Lachnospiraceae bacterium | reverse complement strand
CCTTCGGTAAGGAGAACCGACTGAAGTACGTTGACCATCTGGGCAATACAGGCCATACGCACACGGTCAGAGTGCTTGTTAAAGATATTCAGCGTGAGTCCCGCCACCAGAGCGTCACGCATCGTATTCTGCTGATAGAGGAATCCCGGGTTGGTTCCCGGCTCTACGGTGAACCAGGTGCCCCACTCATCCACGATCAGTCCGACCTTCTTTTCGGGATCGTACTGATCCATGATCGCAGAATGCATGTTGATCAGATCATCCATCCAGAAGGCTTTAGCCAGCGTCTTGTACCATGTCTTCGCATCAAAGTCCGTTGCGCTGCCTTTGATCTTCCATCCTTCCGGATGTACATAATAATGAAGCGAAAGTCCGTCCACATTTCCGTGGAAACGATCGTCACAGTGACGGAACAGTGTCTTCAGCACACCTTCGGTCCACTCGGTATCATCGATGTTCGGGCCGCTGGCGACTCTGCGGATCTTGTCGGGCGTATCGATCGAAGTCTCTGTCTCAAAATCCGCACCATACTGACGCACGTAAGTCTGATATCTGCGGTACTCATTTGCGTAAAACTCCGGAGTCATATTTCCGCCGCAGCCCCAGTTTTCATTTCCCACACCGAAGAAGTCGATCTTCCAGGGCTCCTCATGGCCGTTTTCTTTACGGAGGTCAGCCATCGGGGAAACACCGTTGAAAGTCATGTACTCTACCCATTCCGACATTTCCTGTACGGTGCCGCTGCCCACGTTGCCGTTGATATAGGTCTCGCAGCCAAGCTGACGGCAGAGTTCCATAAACTCATGAGTACCGAAGCTGTTGTCTTCTACGACACCGCCCCAGTGCGTATTGATCATTTTCTTGCGGTTTTCTTTCGGACCGATTCCGTCTTTCCAGTGATATTCGTCCGCAAAGCATCCGCCCGGCCATCTGAGCACAGGGATCTGAATCTCCTTCAGCGCTTCGACAACGTCACAGCGCATGCCATTTACATTCGGAATCTCCGAATCTTCTCCGACATAGATGCCTTCATAGATGCATCTTCCGAGATGTTCCGAAAAATGTCCGTAGATTTCTTTGTTAATCTTGCTCTTTTTTGCTTTAGCGTTGATAAAATATTCTGCCATTACATTTTTTCCTTTCATGCGGCATTAATAATAATGATACTGCGGACAGGCATATCACTTCTCTTCCGAAAGGGCTGTTTCATTATCCCTTTACGGCACCGGATGTCATTCCATCGATCAGGTATCTCTGGAAAATGAGATAGATGACAAGAATAGGAATAATACCAAACATGGAGCCGGCGATCAGAAGGTCATAGTTGTTTCCATACGGGGTCAGAAGAGTATTCAGACCGATCTGAAGAGTAAACTTGTTTGTATCACGGAAAACAAGCATCGGCCACAGCATATTGTTCCAGGATCCCATCGCACACAGTATCGCCATGGAAGCGAACGCGGGCTTTGTGATCGGCATCATGATTTTAACAGAAATTCCGTACTCTGTACACCCGTCAATACGTCCGGCATCCAGAAGTTCTTTCGGTAAACTCTGCATGTACTGCCTGAAGAAGAAGATCGTCGACGCCGCGCACAGACCGGGCAGTATTACACCGGCTCTGGTGTTGATGATTCCGAGTGTTGTGACTTCCTGATAGAGCGGAAGCATAAGAATTTCAAACGGTACACTCATGGTAGCGATGACCATGAAGAGCAGGAAGCCCTGCAGTTTGAACTTGTACATGGTAAGACCATACGCGATAAAGTAGCATACAAGAAGAGTCAGGACTACTGTCAGCAGGGTCAGAATCAGGGAGTTCTTGTACCACATAAAGTACTTCGCGGAGTCAACCTTGCTGTCAGAACCGAGGAGTCCGAACAGATACTGATAGTTGTGAAGCGTCATGGTGGAGAAATCCCAGTTGATCGCCAGACCGTTCTGCACCAGCTCACGGCCCGGGCGGAACGATGCCAGCAGGCCTGCCAGGAGCGGGAACGCGATCAGAAAGCAGATGATCGCGAAAAGCCCGGTCGCCAGGACCGAAGCAACCCGATGGTTTGATTCCATAGTTTTTGGAGAATTTGTGTTATTAGCCATATCACTTTTCCTCCTTCTTGAATGTACCGGTCGCTGTCAGCTGAATGATGTTGATCGCCAGTGCGATGATCATCAGAACCACACCTACGGCACAGGCGTAGCCCATGTCGTTCTTCTCAATGCCTCGTTTATACAGATAACCGACGATCGTCAGACCGATATTCTTCGGGGACGAGTTGCCGTTCCACAGCATGAAACTCTCGAGGAACATCGACAGACCGGCGTAGACGGAGATCGTGACAACGTATATCGTGGTCGGTTTGATCAGCGGAAGGGTCAGATACCAGAATTTCTGTCTGGCATTGGCACCATCGATGTCCGCGGACTCGTAGATCGAGGTGTCTACCGCTTTAAGTCCGGAAATGAAGTAAAGCATGTTTACACCCGTCCATCTCCACATACAGAGGAGCAGGAGGGCGACCCATGCGGTCGGTTTGGATTTCAGCCATGCGATCGGTGTCTTTCCCAGGAAATCCATCAGCTGGTTCATCTGGCTGCCGGCTGCTTCCGAGAACATCATTCTGAAAAGCATACCGGAGATAACTACGGATGTAAGAGCCGGAATGTACATGATGACTTTCCAGACGCCTTTTGCCTTTGTGATACGGCTCTCCAGAAGTACTGCCAGCATCATCGGGATCGGGATCAGCAGTACAATGGTAAGGACCATATATTCCACACTGTTAAGGACTGCAGTCCGGAAGAATTTATCCTGCATCAGCTTGGTATAGTGCTTGACACCGACAAATGTCCTTCCCCCGAAGGTGATATCCTGGAAGCTCATGATGATACCGGTGATCAGCGGGTATGCCCAGAAGATGATCAGACTCAGAAGAAACGGAAGGACAAAAACGAAGGGTGCTACTTTCTGAGAATTAAAAAACCTCTTTACTTTTCCCATTAGTGTTCTCCTTGTTCATAAAGCAAAAGGAGGCCGGGAATGCTATTCCCGGCCTCCCTTGTAAACATCTTCATTCAGTTTTACATTATCTGTATGTGTTTGGATCAGTCAAGCTCCATATCCAGATAATCCTGTGCCTCCTGAAGAGCCTCTTCTACATCCATGCCATCCTCGAACACTTCGTTCAGAGTGGTGGTGCACATGTAATCGTTAAGAGTCGGAGAAGCGTCAACAGTGTAAATGGTTCCGATCGCGTCCGCGTCGTTCAGCTGCTGCAGAACTTCGTACGGTTTTACACGGAAGAAGGTGTTGTACGGATTGTTCTCGTCAAATGCAAATGCATCATCATACCACAGAGCGGTGTTGCAGACGTCAAATCCAAGGTCGTTCCAGATGTGCTCCTCACCTGCCTGTGAGCATTTTGCCCATGCGATCCACTCAGCTGCAAGCTCAGGATTCTCGCACTGCTGGGTAACAACTGTACCGGTTCCGCCGATACCTACAGAGCATTTCTGGCCTTCTTCGAATACCGGAATGGTAGTGATATCATATTTTCCTTCCATCTCGGGCATATAGTTCATGAAACGGCTCATGTACCACATTGCCTTCGGGAAAGAAGCGATCTTGCCTTCGGAAACGTTCTTGAAGCCTGCTTCAAGGTCAACATGTCCGTCGGTGGAGATCATTGCGATGCCATCTTCCAGCCACTGCTGCTGCATGGTCATCATTTTCTTTACGGAATCAAGCTGTACGTTTACTTCGCCGTCCGGGCCGCCGGTCCAGTCTTCGCCGTACTCAGCCATTGCAACCCACATCCAGTCAACGCCGCCGGTATCTACAGAAGTAAGATAAACCTCTCCGCCGGAAGCTTCTTTCAGCTGCTCGCCGAGTGCGGTATAGTCATCCCATGTCTTTACAGACTTGTAATCCAGTCCGTATTCCTCAAAGATCTCTGCGTTCCAGTACATAACAGCAGCACCAACGTGTGTCGGAACACCGATGCGGGTGCCGTCAGCCTTGGAGTAGACATCCAGACGGGACTGTACGAGATCTGCTTCATAAGGAGCAAGAGCGTCTGTCAGCGGAACCAGCGGGCAGTCATCGCCTGTGTAGTTCGGGAACTGGCCGATCTCTACGTCGCAGAGGTCCGGAGCGCCGCTGCCTGCCTGCAGGGACATCATCAGTTTGTTATGCATATCGGAATATGGATAAGTACTGAAGGTGATCTGAATCTGTTTGTCTGGGTTTTCTTCGTTCCACTGCTCTACCATTTTTGCGTAGAACTCGTTGTGAACGTCTACGAATGACCACATTTCAAAATGTGTTCCGTCGTCGGGACCTACGGTTGTTACAGCAGTAGCTTCTCCCTCTTCGCCTTCTTCAGCGAAAGCAGCCATCGGCATGGAAGCAGCAAGAGCAGCTGTAAGCAGGATTGCGAGCCATTTCTTTGACATAGGATTTTCTCCTCCTTTGATAATGGTGTGCCGAAGCTTTTGCTTTTTCAAAAGCCGCGGCTGTTTCGGTTTGCTTATACATAGACTATACAATCTTCTGCCCTTACTGTCAATATAACTTCAAACTACTTTGCGTTTTTCTATAATCGCGTGCAACAAATCCTCTCACAATTCAATTTTCGTTGTTTTCGTTGTGCATTTTGTTCATATATAAGCATCGTATTTTAGATTACATCAAAATACTACGGTGTGTTCTTCATGATTTAATGCTTGAAAATACTTTATATTTATGTTAAAAATAACTATCCGCAATACTTTGAGGAGGGATTACCTTATGAGATATATCAAGGATTTTCAGGAAGAACTTTCCATTTTCCGTGCTCTGGGCTCTGAAGTGCGCATCTCCATATTAGAACTCCTCATGAAAAACGGGCGCATGAGCATGAACGAGATAGCGACTTCGCTCAACCTTTCCAACGGAGCTCTGACTCCTCACATCCGCAAGCTGGAAGAAAGCGATCTGATCAGGATCAACTCCGATTCATCCACTCACGGCAATCTCAGGATGTGCGAACCGCATCTCGACAAGATGCTTTTTATCCTCCATCGAGAATCGAGGCACCACAATGAATATGTCTCTCATCTCCGCGTCGGCCAGTACTCTTCGTGCGAAGTGTACCCCACCTGCGGTCTCTCCACTACAAAGGAACTTGTCGGGGAGGTGGACGATCCCAGATACTTTACGCATCCCATGCATCTGGAATCGGACATACTCTGGTTCACCAAAGGCTATGTGGAATACATGATACCATGTATCATTCCCGCCGACAGTACGGTGGAGCAGATCTCCATCTCGGCAGAAGTAAGCTCCGAGGCCCCGGGCAGCAATCCCAACTGGCCCTCAGACATTCATTTTTATCTGAACGATAAATTTGTCGGCATGTGGACCAGCCCCGGCGATTACGCCGACGTACCCGGGCTGTTTACCCCGACATGGTGGTTCAGCAACTGGAATCAATACGGCCTGCTGAAAACGCTGGAAGTGAGGCAGGACGGGACCTTCATGGACGATGAAAAGATATCAGACGTGACTATACAGAGCCTGCAGCTTGACGCCCGCCTCCCCATCTATTTTAGAGTGGCGGTGCCCGATACGGCCAGGCATATCGGTGGGCTGACGATATTTGGGCGGGATTTTGGGAATTATAATCAGGATATAGATTTCAGGATACATTATAGTGTGAAGGGGATGTGAAAAAAGTCTTACTTTTTCGCCACCCCCAGCCCCTTTGCTTTTAGGCTTCGCTTACTCCGTTACTTTTTCTGCCGGAAAGGTTTCGTGGGGAGGGAACACTCTCAGAGTTGCGAAGTCCGACGTCTACGCTCCGCTCCGGTCGTTGCCAAACGGGTGCCACCGGCACCCGGCAACCCTCCCCACACCACTCCCTCCCCGGGCACGCCTTTTGACGCTTTATGACGTGATTATGGTATATTTTAGGGCTGTGAAAAATGTCTTTTTCACAGCCCTTTTTTACTCACCTGTACGCAAACACCGGCCTCCCGCTCTCATCCCACTTCACTTCCATCAGCATGGCATGCCGATTCGGATTATACAGCGGATTGCCCTCTATCTTCTCTTCGGTCCTGGCATGATAGACCATGATGTCCCTGCCTTCTTCGTCCACCGTAAAGCAGTTATGGCCGGGGCCGTAGAT
>CADCPK010000163.1 GCA_902803215.1 uncultured Lachnospiraceae bacterium | reverse complement strand
TCTAAATCCTGTGGACTGAATAACCTGTTTTTCCATGATCTTCCCTCCCAATCAATATCCAAGAATATTTTTCATCATGATATGCTGTTTACGAAGAGTCTGTCCCACTTCATATCCGGCATCATACTTGTCGTTTCCTTCATACTCGCTGAGCAGATATCCGTCCCACTCATGCTCCTTGAGGATCGTCAGGATTTCCTTATAAGGAACCATCGTCTCCTCGAAGTCATCGCTCATGTGGAAGAGCTTAGCATGGCAGCAATAAATATAAGGAAGCAGCGGAATCAGATCCTCAGGCTTGCTGGCGACAAATCCCGGTGAAACAAACTCACCCGGAGCGAAGGATGTACGGAATACGCTGAAGTCGATGTTAAGGCCAAAGTTCTTTGTTCCGGTCTCTTCGATAAAGTCCACGTAATCCTTGATCATCTGACTTGTCAGGCTCGTGGGAATGTGAATCTCCGGGCAAAGTTTCAGGTCAAGGCGTTCTGCCAGCGGAAGCACAGCCTTGATGATCTCTCTCCAGTTCTCGACCGGTGCCAGATCGTCTGTGATGACTGACATTTTGGTACGCATGACGTGGAAGCCGAGTCTGTGGGCAAGACGCATATCCTGCGCAAGACGCTCTGCGGCTTCTTCTGTGGTAAGAACACGGTCCTGCAGCACGCGGCAATCGATCCAGTGACCATATTCCACCGGTTCTACTTCGTACTTCTCGCACAGAGCAAACCAATGGTCAACCCAGGCATCTGTCGGGTACGGATAATTGTCGATGTGGGTATTTGCAAGTATCTCAATTCCGTGGGCACCCATATCTTTAATTTCTTCAAAGCAGTCTTCCAACGTTTTTTCAAAACCGTACTCCGCAGAGTAGCTGTAGAGAGCAACGCCTCTCTTCGGGCCTTTCTGATCATAATGATACATGGTTTTTTTCCTCCTTTGAGAACTGTTTTTTACTGTCTTAACTATATCAAAGGAGGGGGAAGAAGGCTTGTTTTTGGTTGCAATATATCAATTGAATTTGTTGCGCTTTTAGCTTTCCTCAATTTTTCCCGCAACATCTACGAAGGAAATGTTGAGGAAAACACACGGGGACGGTCCTTTTGTGTTTTTAAGTCAATGGAACCATCCCCTGTTCCGGAAGTTAACACTTTGTTCACGGTACCTGACACCATAAAATCTAATTTTATGGTGTCAGGTACCGTAAACTTTCTGTGAACATTCTTTCTGTGTTGATAATTAATCATTTTCGATGTATACTAATTCAGAAAAACGCACAGGGGAAATACCCTGTTCATAAAAAAAAATATCTGTTTTGAACAGATACCAAAAATTGCGCAGACAAGAGGAGTTACCATGTATTATTCAAATGTAATCGACATGATTGGAAACACCCCACTGTTTTCTCTCAAGGAAAGCACCGGCTACAACATTTTTGCCAAGGCAGAATTCTTAAATCCCGGCGGAAGCATTAAGGACAGGATCGCCAAAAATATGATCGAGGTCGCCGAAAAAGAAGGCAAACTGAAACCCGGCATGACCATCATTGAGCCCACAAGCGGAAACACCGGCATCGGCCTTGCTCTCTGTGGCGTACGCAAAGGCTACAAAGTGATCATTGTAATGCCCGAAAACATGTCCGAAGAGAGGAAAAAGATCATCCATGCACTCGGCGCCGAGCTCGTGCTGACCCCCGCAGAATTGAGCGTGGACGGTGCAGTTACCGAAGCGGAACGCATCGCCTCCTCATCGGATCAATATTTCGTCCCGCAGCAGTTTAAAAATCCGGCAAACCCGGACATACATTACCGTACAACGGCTGTAGAACTCTGTGAGCAGCTCGGGCAGAAGATCGACATCTATGTGTCCGGCATCGGTTCAGGCGGAACGCTCCAGGGCGTAGCCAAATATCTGCTGGAGAAAAATCCCGAGACAAAGATCGTCGCGGCGGAACCCAAAAATGTGTCCGCTCTTCTCGGAGACGAACCCGGTCTTCACCAGATTCAGGGAATCGGTGACGGTTTCATCCCGGATGTCCTCGACACTTCCATCATCACAGATATCGTCGAGGTTTCTGACGAGGACGCGATCAATACTGCCAGAAGCCTGGCCAAAGTACAGGGCCTCCTTGTAGGAACAAGCGCCGGCGCCAATATCTGGACAGCCATGCAGATGGCAGAAAAATACGGCAAAGATAAAGTGATCGCTACTATCCTTCCCGACAGGGCGGAGAGATATTTCTCCACTGCGCTGATCTGAGCGGACATGACAACGGGGACGGTCTCGGACCGTCCCCGTTATTTAATCCCAATTATTCTTCCGCAATTCCCGCAGCCGCCACAATCGCGTCATACCACTCTTTCATGATCTCGCTCGCCTTGGTTGTTCCGTCCTCAAAGGTCGCCTTATAAAGCATCACAAACTCGTCATCGCCCTCACCGGTAACCTTCCTGACAAAATTCTCCCCGCCCTCGGCAAAGAAGAAGTCAAATCTCGTGCCTTCCTCCGGGAAAGTCAGAACCGCGTACTCACCGTCCGGTGCTTCGGTCTCCTCTACATATTCATACTTCACGCCTGTGGTCAGCTTTTCCACAAACGGCATCGGATCAACATCGCCCGGTTCCAGCGGCCCATGCTCAAGGGTGCTGATCGTATAGTTTGCATCTCCGTAGACTGTCTTGAACAGCGCCATTTCCACTTCAGAGTTACCAAACTTCGCTGCGGTAAGTCCTTCATTTTCTGCAACCAGTGTATCTTCCACCGTTGCCGCCCACTCGTTCAGCTGACTCCAGCCTTCCATTTCCGCAGGATCATCATAGTTCTCTCTCACCAGGCGTACATCGGTCGGATGATAAAAGACGTAATAATTGTTCTCGGCATCCTTTGCAAAGATTTCCGCTCCGGACATATCATTGCAGATCATCAGATGCGCCTCGTCCTCCGGTACTGTTCCGATCGAGAACAGCCAGCCCGGTCCGTCATACTCCACTCCCTGTGCCTTAGCCGCCTCTATGGACGCCTTCTCGGACACCTTGAAGAGGCTGCCATCCTCCGGCGCATCTTCCACAACAAGTTTCTCGGCATACTCTCCCGGGATGGAAAGAGTAATCCCACTGTTTTCAAATGCAACCGCTTCTTTGCTTTCTTCCGCAAAACAAACGGTGGTTGCGGCAAGTGCCGCCGCTGCGATCATTCCTGCTATCCATGCTTTTCTCATGTTTAAAGCCCCCTTTTTCTGAAATATATTTGTGGAATGTATCTTCTTATATCAGTCAACCCATCCCGAAACAATGTTTTGTATATCCGGTCAGGTCTTACATATTGATATACGTTTTATTTGTACATGTTCCACAACTATTCTATAAACCTTTGAGAAACTTTCGTGCAGGCATCATTTTGCGTCTCTCTGAAGCATGTTTCCCCGCAGATACTCGACCGGCAGATACCCGTCAGGTATCATCGTGCGTCTGCCATGCCTGCCTTGCAGTTTTATCATGATTTGGTTATACTGTTTACATCGCATTATATCGGAAAGGGGGAATTCATTCAAATGCCTGCAGAGCTTTTCAAAGAAAACTATATCATCATGCGTGGCGAACAGCCTGCGGCCGAGCTTTCCACAACCGGTCTCTGCCGCATGATCAGTGAAATCGACCTCCCTTACGACCTCTACCTTGAAGAACTTTCTGATGATGATATTGAGCTCAGACTTCAAAACCTGGACAATTTCTATCATTGGTGCGCCTCCAGAGTACTGACCTTGGACCGGGTCTATGCAAAAGAGATACTGAACAGTATCGGTCAACCTCAGGCCATGACAGACCGTGACAGAGCAGGCATAGCTCTTTCCTATCACTGCCTGTCTCTCACAGACATTTTCTGGGTAAAACGATCCTCTGAAGCAATAACTTTCAAAGAGCTCAACCTGTATGACAATCATCTGCAGACTGCGTTCATCGACGTCTCTCTCCGTGGAAAACAAATGACGATAAACAACACCCACCTGATCGCAGATGACTTAAGCACCTCGGGCCTGTTTCCCAAAGCCTGGATCCGCAAGGAAGACGGCTTTCGGCTTTATAAAGACGGAAGTCCGACAGCCGTGCAAAACGAGCTGCTGGCAAGCAGGATCTGCCGCTGCTTCCGCGTAAACCAGGTGATCTATGAAGAACAGATTTATGATGGGCAGGCCGTCTCCGAAAGCAGACTGATCACTTCGCCGGATTTCAGCCTTGTCACCTGGGAAGCCTTTTCGATCTATGCGATAAATCACGATATCAATGCAGGAGAATATCTGCTTGACCTGGATGCCTACAGCTACTATATGATGAATATCCTTGATTATCTGACCGGAAACACTGACAGGCATTGGGCTAATTGGGGCTTCCTCATCGATAACAAAATGAATCGACCAATACGACTGTACGACCTGATGGACTTTAACCATACCTTCGAAGCCTACAAGGGTTTGGATGGTGCTCCTTGCCTGCCTGAAAGAAATGTTTTCAATCTTAATCTGTCTCAGCGCGAAGCTGCGGAAAAAGCCGTCCGGAAAATCGGACTGAATCAGATCGCAGAAGTGAAAGAAGAGTGGTTTAGAGATAACAGCATAAGGGAACTGTTCTTTGAACGATTATCATTACTTCATAACAACGGGGTGGTCAACTGACCACCCCGTTTCAGCTAATGCCATGCAAATCAGAACCGGCCGGTTTCATCCCTTTTGCAAGCGTCTGAAAATATGTCTTTGAATGCGCCTTCCTCACCACCGGCCAGCATAGCTGTCAAAACCTCATGTACATGACAGGCAAGTTCAGCCGTAGCCCTGTAAGGAGTCCCGTGGAGTATGGTCTCCGCCATCTCGGAAGGCCCGATGCCGCGAAAATTCACTTCACCTTCTTCCGGTTTCCACAGAATCTCAGGTTCCGTGTGCTTCCAGAACTCTTCCGTCTGCCTGATCAGGCGCACAGGACCGGCAAACTGATTCGGATCGGGCAGGATAAGAATTCCTTTCGTCCCGTAGATATAAAAGAATGCCTGATCCGCAAAGATTGAATCCGCGTTGATGTGGAAGGTTCCGGTGATCCCGTTCGCCATCTGCATTATCGCACTGACCTCGCTCTCGTTCGGCGTTTCCATCAACTGTCCCTCCAGCGGATTGCCGGGCATGGTATTGATATGCGTCGGATATGGAGTGCGCACAATGCTGCCTACTCTTTTGACGGAGCCGAGCAGTGTCACCAGCGCTGTACAATAATAAACGCCGTAGTCACAGACGATTCCCCCACCCGGCTGCCTCATATAGGCATAGGCATCCAGGAGCATATCGTTGTTCCGGTTTGCGGAAATCGAGAAAGAATTGATCTCCCCGATAAGCCCTTCTTCGATTACTTTCTTCGCGTACTGCAGCGCCCCTCCCAGGAAAGTTTCCGGAGCGCTTCCCAGATACAGTCCTTTCTCCCTTGCAAGAGAGACAAGCTCCTCTGACTTTTTCAGATCGTCTGTCAATGTTTTTTCGGTATACACATGTTTTCCATGCTCGAGCGCCGCCTTGATGATCCCGTAATGAGCATGAGCCGGAGTCAGATTCACCACCAGCTTGATTTCCGGATCCGCCAGCATCTCCTCAAGAGTAGTCGCAGATATTCTGTACTTCTCTGCTTTTTTCTGTGCAGATGCAAGATGACCGGCACAGACCGATTTAACGTACAGGTTATCAAAGCGGTTGATCATATTCTCAAAATAAATATCACTGATCGCACCGGCTCCCACAACGCCGACGCAGACTGTTTTTTTATCCATCCGTTTTCCCCTCATCATCACAGCGTATGGGTAGCTCTATCATAAAGCATCTTTTCAATCTTCTGCATATTCATTTACGGAATCCATGTCATGCCTTCGGGAAGCTCCCGGCCGATCACCTGCATGGAAATATCCGTGTACTGATGCACCTCGATCTCGTTCCCGTCGGGATCGCGCAGCCACATTGTGTAGCTTCGGCAGATCGATGATCCCGGTTTGATGAAGATATACTTCTCTGCCCCCTTGTCCACCAGTTCCTGATAAAACGCCTGAATATCATCGACCACAATATCGATATGATTCAGGCCGAATTTCTCCTTGCTCGGCAGATTCTCGATGTGAGCATCAAGCTCGTTAAACAGCTCGATAAAGTACCCTTTCGGACCTTCTGTAAACTCCAGATAGACGATCCATTTTACATTTTCGACTGTTTTCAGATAATCGATTCTCTCCTGCGGCTGTCCCCCTGATTCTCCTTAAAAACTATACGCTTTTTAAAGGAGGGGGACTTACTTGTATTAAGTCAAAGGTAACCGCCAATCCGCTTCGCTACTTGCCGGTAACCAATAGCCCACTCCGTGGGCTGTCAGGTGAGGCCTCCACCACACCTGACACAAGCAAGTCCCCTAACCCCT
>CADCPK010000162.1 GCA_902803215.1 uncultured Lachnospiraceae bacterium | reverse complement strand
ATAAAAACCGCTTTACACCAGATCAGATGACAGAAGATGATTTTGAGGAAATGAGAAGAGAGTATCAAACAGTCTTTCTTCAGAGGCCCAAAACTTGGATACAAAACGAAATAGATACGAACAGCTCGGAGGCTAATGGCGCTTGCTAATAGCCTCTTTTGTTTGTCTTTGACGGCCAAAACCGTCAACGCCGGTTAGCCAAGGCTAATTTTGCCCCCAATATATTGCAATCTTTTCTATGGAGAGTATAATCAGTATCGTAAACAAGATGTTTACGATAGATTAAAAGAGAAAACGAGGTGTACGACATGCGCAGCAAGAGCCCGGAACTTATGGAACAGATCAGCAAATACATAGGAGATTACTACAGAGAACATCATTCCACGCCTACCACCCGTGAGATCGGCTCTGCAGTAAACCGGTCCGCTGCATGTGTCTACAACTATCTCGTGGAGATGAACAGACGGGGGATGCTCACCTACGAAAGCGGGGAGATCACCAATCTTCCCAAGATCAGCAAAACTACGACAGGTTTCTTCTCAGCCCCGCTGGTCGGATCGATCCGCTGCGGCGACCCGGAGCAGGAAGAAGAACTGGTCGAAATGTACGTAAACCTGCCGGAAGCGCTTTTCGGGAAGGGAGAGTTCTATCTCCTGAGGGCAGTCGGAGATTCTATGGAAGATGCCGGGATCTCAGACGGAGACCTCGTATTGATAAAAAAACAGACAGACTGTGAAGTGGGCAATATTATCGTCGCGCTGGATGAAGAAGGCGAGAACACGCTAAAGATATATAAGGGCGTGGATTCAAACAGTAGCCGGGCCGTCCTGGCATATGCCAATGAAACGGTATATCCGGGAAAACAGATTTCAGTCAGTAAACTTGTCGTGCAGGGAGTAGCAAAACACGTGATCAAGGGACTCTGACAGATTGCGAGGAAAACATTGAAAAAGATCTATGTGCAAGTTGACAGCCAGCGCATGGAAAACGGAGAAGAGATTCCTAAAGCCGTATGCTGGGAAGACGGGCGGATTTGGAAGGTAGACAGAGTTCTGCACGCCTGTAAATCTCTGGATGGAGAGTTTGAAGGAATCCGCTACACGGTGATGATCGGTAAAGCGGAAAAGTTTATTTACAGAACCGGGCATTCCTGGTATGTGATGGCCGCTAAAGGAGGTGTTCAAGTTGAAAAAGCTCACAACGAATGATGAGATTGAAACCCTCTGCGAATCGATGATCAAAGACTATTTTAAAACCAAACACTACACAAACGTGCAGTGTGTAGATATCGAAGCCTTTGTCAAAGAGTATCTGAAGGTTCCGATCGAATATGATTCTTTTAGGGAAGTGGACTATGGCAGAGTAGGATTCTATTCGGACGGCAAGAGACCGCTGCGGGTGCAGAGAGAAGGCGGTGTGGAAGAAAAGGTCTATCCGGAAAGGACCATCGTGATCGACAGGTATCTGCTCCGACAGTCCGAAAGCTCAAAGAGAAGATTTACCATTGCGCACGAAGGTGCTCACGATATTCTGAAGAAACATATCCCGCTGCAGACAAATCCGGCAGCTGCGTTTCACAGCGAATTTGATCCGGATATGACATACAACAAGGATATTTTTAAAGAGATGATGTCAGTCAATGAATGCTTCGCTAACCGCGCGGCGGCATGTCTGCTGATGCCTCGATTCCTGATGGAACGCGTACTGAAGCACTATAATGATTCCCGCAAGGTGGTCCGGTATATCGGAGATGACGGCACAGCGCTGCGACAGGATCAAAAACTATTGATCCAGAAAATGGCCGATGCGATGGGAGTTTCCTTTACCGCGTTCTTTAACCGGCTGAGGGAACTGGATCTGTTCGAGTATCATCCTATGGAAGAGTATCTGCACAATGAGCTTCAATACGGAGTGATGCCTAATGCCTGAACTGATCGAGAGACATAAAAACCCCGTTCCGGACTTTGAGAAGAAACTGGAGATGTCAAAACAGGGACTGGATCCTACAGCACTCCGAACGATACGCTGTCCGTACTGTCAGCATTATTTGCTGGATGTTTATGGTCACGATCACTATTTTGTCCGGGTAAAGTGCAGGAAATGCAAGTTTGATGATGTCATCGATACTGCGCTGTTCAGAACTCTCAGCAGGAGGAGAATAAGCAGATCCCCCTGGCGAAAAGGGAGAGGGATGCGATGTGACACAGTATTTATGTGAAATAGGCAGTATGCCCATGCCGGCAAACTTCAAGTATAAGGACGTTTTCCTGAAAGGTAAGCCGCATCATGATATGTGGGATATTTTCAGAATCAAACATCCGAAGATGGACTGCGGAAAAAGGGCAAAGATTTTTACGCCGTTTGATGCCCTGAAAGGGTTCAGTGAGGAGGTCACGTCCAAGAGAGTGCTGTATGAGGATAAGATCCTGATCGATCAGGCAGAACGGGATGAACTTGACCGCAGACTGAATATCCTGCATGGCCTTACCTTCAACAGTCGGATGGCCAAACAGAACCAGGTACATGTAACCGTCACCTACTATGAACCGTGCCAGGATACACATAATGAGGCATATGGGCTGCAGGGACAGTATTTGACAGTTACTGGTATCTGCTGGAATGTGGATACGGATATTACCAATACGATCCAGATAGATGACAGACGGATCGCGGTACGGGATATTATTCGGATCGAGAGTCCTGACGGCATCTTTGAAAGAGAATGGGAAAGCATCTGCTTCCCGTAAGAAAAGGAGACTGATTTAGTGAGACTATTTATTGCGCTTCGTCCGGAAAAAGAAATGAATGATTTTATTGAGCACGCTCAGGACAGCTGCAGAAAGCTGAACGTTGAGGGAGATTATGTCTCAAGGGATAATTTCCATCTGACACTTGCTTTTATCGGCGAATATGATGATCCAGACAAAGTCCTGGAAGTTATCAAAGAAGTATCGTTCAGACCATGGTGGATTACGATAGAGCATATCGGAAACTTCAATGATATATGGTGGGCTGGTTTTGAAAAGAGTGGATGGCTGGAAACGTTGGTCCATGACATCCGTCAGGCTTTAGAGAAAGCTGGGATCCCATATGACAAGAAAGAGTTTATCCCTCATGTAACGATCATTCGGAATGCTAAATGGAAATATGGGAGCCATGATCTCTTTATTTTTCCGGGAGAATTCCATGCAGGCAGCAGTATATCATTGATGCGTTCCGATCTGGATGAAGATGGAAACAGGGTTTATACGGAAGTAGCTTCTGTTGATGCTCATTACTGATTT
>CADCPK010000161.1 GCA_902803215.1 uncultured Lachnospiraceae bacterium | reverse complement strand
ATACATCTTTTCCGAAATAATCTGACATAGTTGACCCCTTTCTGTCAAAACTCAATCGATTGCTGCCATCATAGTACAGAGTCAAAGGTTAAATTATTGAAGTAATGTAACTATAGTTCTTCTATTATACAGATAGAGGGGGAGTGGGTCAACGAGAAACGTCCCCATTGACCCACTCCCTCACTTCCCCTGCATCACAAACGACGGATTAAACATCCTCCGATACTCCCGCGGCGTATACGAGGTCCAGCTCTTAAACGCCCTTGCGAAAGACGAGCTGCTGTTGAACCCCGACCGGAACGCGATATCCGTGATGGAGATATCCGGTTTGGAAAGCAGAGTCTGGGCGGCGGACACTCTCTTCCTATTTAAATAATGATAGAACGTCTGCCCGGTATAGAACTTAAAAAGGCGGGTAAAATAAAATTTCGAAAAATCCGCCATTCTTGCCATCTGCTCCAGTGTGATCTCCTCATGAAAATGATCGTCGATATAGTTGATAACCTGAAGTATCGCCCTTCTGTGCTCCTCGGAAACCGAAAGCTTAGGCAATTCATCATCCGCGCTGTCGACCTCCTGCCGATAATCGTTATAGTCGGCAATAAAGTCAAGGATGAGCCCGTAGATACGCACATCACGCGACACGGCATTCTGCCAGTATACTTCGGAGAGCGTATGGATAAACTTTACCGCACGCTCATAAAAACCGGGCGTCTGATCCTGCGAAAACAGGAACGACGTCTCCAGAACATTCTTTGCGTGAGAATACGTCAGAAGCTTCTCGACCGGCTCGGCCTCGAACTGGAAAATAAACCGATATCCGGACTCCGGAGAGGCAATAGAGTGCAGAGCCCCCGACGGGATCAGAAGAATGTCCCCCGGGGAGAGCCGATACGTCTTGCCCATGACCGTAACGGTATAAATATTCTCCAGAGGCATGATCATCTCCACGCAGGTATGCCAGTGCTCGGGATAACCGTCTCTCTGCGTGTTCAGCCAAAACCGCATAAGGGTTCCATCCAGCGGCTGAAGGGTCTCGAAGCTTCCATGATAAACTCTGCTGAAGCTCTCGGGATTATCCGGCTGGACAAGATAACGTTCTTTTTGCTCTTCGGTGATCTGATATAAAGCTGCAGGATTCATAAGAACCTCCCAATCCTCACAAATTGCCACCATCCATAGATTATAAGTGCGTTTTGCTGTCCCTCATAATAATAATTATATCGCATTTCGGGTCAATTACAAGGAAAAATGTGCAAATGTTGCCTTTTTCTTCCTATTATTGTCAATTGTTGCTTTTCACAACGAAAACCAAAACGTTTCGCTTTCGCTATGTGAATAATAGTGCATAATCCCGTGTCTTTTTAGCAATATTTGTATAATTTCACGGCAAAATCCGCGCAGATTTTGCTTTTTGTATCTGATATTATAATTTCAACAGAAAAGCAACTGTAAACAAAGCACAAAAAACAAACGTTTTTAAAAGGAGGGTACCAGAATGAAAAGATTAACCGCAGCTCTCATCTGCTCCGCAATGGCAGCTACCATGCTCACTTCTGTAGCACACGCAGATGACAAAACGATCAACATCTGGGCATTCACTGACGAAGTACCGGGAATGATCGAGAAGTACAAAGAAGCGCATCCGGATTTCGACTACGAACTGAACACCACCATTATTGCTACCACAGATGGTGCTTATCAGCCGGCTCTTGACCAGGCCCTTATGGCAGGCGGAGACGAAGCTCCCGACATCTACTGCGCAGAGGCAGCATTCGTTCTTAAATATACACAGGGCGAAGCAGCACAGTACGCAGCACCTTATGAAGATCTTGGCATTGATGTAGCTGCAGAGACCGAAGCAGCCGACATTGCACAGTATACGATCGATATCGGAACCAATCCCGATGGCAAACTTGTAGGCCTTGGCTATCAGGCAACAGGCGGTGCTTTCATTTACAGACGTTCCATCGCACAGGATGTGTGGGGAACCGATGATCCCGCAGAGATCAAAGATAAGATCGGACCGGGCTGGGATCAGTTCTTTGCAGCAGCTGAAGAGTTGAAAGCAAAAGGCTACGGCATTGTTTCCGGCGACGGCGACATCTGGCACGCAGTTGAGAACAGCTCCGATCACGGCTGGGTTGAAGATGGCAAGCTGGTCATCGACCCGAAGAGAGAAGAATTCCTCGACCTCTCCATGAAACTTAAAGAGAATGACTATCACAATGATACTCAGGACTGGCAGGATGCATGGTTTGCTGACATGAAGGACGAAGGTCCGAAGAAAATCTTCGGTTTCTTTGGCCCGGCATGGCTCATCAACTACACCATCGCTCCGAACTGCGGCGGCGAAGCTGTCGGCGAAGGCACCTATGGCGACTGGGCAGTTTGCGAACCTCCTGTAGGCTTCTTCTGGGGCGGCACCTGGGTACTTGCTAACAAAGATACAACAAAGGCTGAGGCAGTTGGCGACATCATCCGCTGGATCACCCTTGACTGCACAGAGGACGGCCTTCAGTACAAATGGGCTAACGGAACTCTGAACGGCGAAGGCGGCACAAAAGACGCTGTTGCTTCCGGAACAGTTATGGCAAACTCCGATGGATCTCTTGACTTCCTCGGCGGCCAGAACATGTTTGACATTTTCGTACCGGCTAACCAGTTTGCAAACGGCAAGAACCTCACTCCGTATGATGAGACGATCAACCAGTATTGGAGAGATCAGGTTCGTATGTATACCGCAGGTGAAAAAGACAGAGACGCAGCTATCGCTGATTTCAAGCAGGCCGTATCTGACAACCTTGGACTTGAGGTAGAATAATACAGATCGTTTCTCTAAATAAGCATTGAAAAGAAGAGGGGCGGACGATTTTCGTCCGCTCCTCTTTTACGGAGGTAACGTTCCTATGAAGAAGAAATCCAACAGCTATGCAAAGTGGGGGTATATTTTCGTCGCTCCCTTCACGATCGCATTCCTGATCTTTACATTATATCCGATCGCGTATACCGTCGTCCTGGGCTTTACCGATTTTAAGGGCCTGACAACGACAACCTTCCATTTCCTTGATGATCCTTTCGGAAACTTTAAATCGATCCTCGGAAATCCGACGTTTATGACCGCACTGAAAAATACGTTCGTCATCTGGCTGACAAACTTTGTTCCGCAGATCGCCCTTGCACTTCTGCTGGCATCCTGGTTTACCAGCCGCAGGACAAAGATCAAAGGACAGGGCGTATTTAAAGTCCTTCTGTATATGCCGAACATTATCACCGCCGCTACCGTGGCTATCCTGTTCAACGCTCTGTTCGGCTACCCGATGGGACCGGTCAACGACCTTCTGCAAAAGCTCGGCCTGATCAGCGGTCCTACCAACTTCCTGATCAGCAAAAGTACCGCCAGAGGCATTGTCGCCTTCATCCAGTTCTGGATGTGGTACGGCTATACCATGATCGTTCTTGTTTCGGGCATCCTGGGCATCAGCCCCGAGATCTTCGAATCCGCCGAAGTTGACGGCGCCAACAGCTGGCAGACCTTCTGGCAGATCACCATCCCGAACATCAAGACCATACTTCTGTTCACACTGGTCACATCGCTCATCGGCGGTCTGCAGATGTTCGATATTCCCAAGCTGTTCCTGATGGGCGGCCCGGACAACGCAACGCTGACAGCCAGCGTGTTCATTTACAACCAGGCATTCAGCGGCAGTTACATGTACAACCGTGCCGCGGCGGCCAGTATGATCATGTTTATCATCATCTGTGTTCTTTCTGCCATCATGTTCTACTTCCTGCGGGATAAGGACGAAGCTGCGATGCGCAAGATCATCAAGCAGCAGGAGAAAGCATATAAAAAAGCGCAGAAGGGAGGCAAATGATCATGGCAGAAAGAAATTCAAGCCCTAAAATCTACAGGATCATTATCTACGTCGTCTGTATTCTGCTGGCGATCCTCAGTATCCTGCCTTTCTGGATCATGATCGTTAACGCGACCCGTACTACCAACCAGATCCAGCAGCATGCTATCTCGATGATCCCGTCGACACACGTGATGAACAACCTGAAGATCCTGCTTGGCAAGAGCTTCAATCCCGCCGTCGGTTTCATGAACTCGATCATCATCTCCACCGGCGCTACGGCATGTGCGGTATACTTCTCCACCATGACCGCTTACGGCCTTGTGGCTTACAGCTGGAAAGCGCGCCAGGCATACTTTACCGTGATCATGGCCGTCATGATGATCCCGGCACAGATCACAATGATCGGTTTTTATCAGATGGTCTACCGCTTAGGCATGACCAACAAGCTGTCCATGCTGATCCTTCCGGCGATCGCATCGCCCTCGATGGTCTTCTTTATGAGACAGTACATGATCCCCTCCCTTTCGATGGAGATCGTGCAGTCGGCCCGTATCGACGGTGCCGGTGAGTTCCGTATTTTCAACCAGATCGTCCTTCCTATCATGAAGCCGGCCATGGCTACACAGGCAATCTTCAGCTTTGTCAGCAGCTGGAACAACCTGTTTACCCCGTTGGTCCTTCTGACAAACCAGAAAAAATACACCATGCCCATCATGGTCAGCCTTCTGCGAGGCGATATCTACAAGACGGAGTACGGCTCTGTGTATCTCGGACTTACACTCACCGTTCTTCCTCTTCTGATCGTCTACTTCGCACTTTCCAGATATATTATCGCAGGTGTGGCGCTCGGCTCTGTGAAGGGATAAGCTTTAACGGAGGAATTTTGATATGACCAGACGCGAAGCGCAGGAAAAGGCAAAAGCTCTGGTGAACCAGATGACATTGGAGGAAAAAGCCTCGCAACTCAAATATGACGCACCGGCTATCAAACGGCTCGGCGTTCCGGCCTACAACTGGTGGAACGAGTGTCTGCACGGTGTGGCGAGGGCAGGATGCGCGACAAGCTTTCCGCAGGCCATCGGCATGGCCGCCTCCTTCGACCCCGACCTTCTGGGCGAGGTGGCCGAGGTGTGCGCAACCGAAGGAAGGGCAAAGTACAATGCCTTTTCGGCCGAGGATGACCGCGACATCTACAAAGGCCTTACCTTCTGGACTCCCAATGTAAACATTTTCCGTGATCCCAGATGGGGCCGCGGGCACGAGACCTACGGGGAGGATCCCTATCTTACCTCGAGGCTCGGCGTATCCTTTGTAAAACATCTGCAGGGAGACAGCGAACACATGAAAGCTGCAGCCTGCGCTAAGCACTTTGCCGTTCATTCCGGCCCGGAGGCGCTTCGGCATGAATTTGACGCCGTCGTCTCCAAAAAAGATATGTACGAAACCTATCTTCCCGCGTTCAAGGCCCTGGTGCAGGAAGCCGGCGTGGAATCCGTCATGGGTGCCTACAACCGGACCAACGGAGAGCCATGCTGCGGAAGCAAGACTCTCCTTAAGGATATCCTGCGGGATGAGTGGGGCTTCGAAGGCCATGTGGTCTCGGACTGCTGGGCGATCCGCGATTTCCACGAGAATCACGGCGTGACCGTGACCGCTCCGGAATCGGCGGCGATGGCCATCAACAACGGCTGTGACCTGAACTGCGGAAATACCTATCTGCATATCCTGAAGGCTGTAGAAAAAGGGTGGGTGACGGAAGAAACCATCACCCGGGCCGCCGAGCGGCTTTTCACCACCCGTTACCTGCTGGGTCTTTTGGATGGATCGGAATACGACGATATTCCGTACGAAGCGGTGGAATGCAAAGAGCATCTTCGCGTAGCCGAGAGAATGGCTGACGAGAGCATCGTGCTCCTCAAGAACGACGGCATTCTTCCGCTGGATCTGAGTAAGTACCGCACCATCGGCGTGATCGGCCCCAATGCCAACAGCCGCGCGGCACTTGTAGGAAATTATCACGGTACGGGCTCCGAATATATCACGCTGCTGGAAGGCCTGCAGCGCGAAATCGGTGATGAGGTGCGCATCCTGTATTCGCAGGGCTGCCATCTCTTCAAAGACCGGGAAGAAAGCCTGGCCTGGCCGAACGACCGTCTTTCCGAGGCGATCACCGTGGCTAAACATAGTGATGTGGTAATCCTCTGCCTGGGTCTCGACGAGACGCTGGAGGGCGAAGAAGGCGACACCGGAAACAGCTATGCTTCCGGAGACAAGGCCGATCTTTCCTTCCCGAAGGTACAGGAGGAACTGATGAGGGCGGTTGCCGCTGTAGGCAAGCCCGTCATCCTTTGTGTTATGACCGGTAGCGCGATGGATCTCTCCTTTGCCGAGCAGAATATGCCGGCGATCCTTCAGCTCTGGTATCCGGGCGCCGGTGGAGGCAGGAGCGCCGCAGGGATCCTGACAGGTAGGGTAGCACCTTCAGGAAAACTGCCCGTGACGTTCTATCGGAGCCCGGAGACCCTCCCTGATTTTGAGGATTACTCCATGAAGGGACGGACATACAGATATCTGACCGAGAAGCCCTTGTATCCTTTCGGGTACGGGCTGACCTACGGAAAGATCGAGCTTCTTTCCATGGACCTTTCCGAGGAGCCGAAAGAGCCCTCGGATATCTCGGTCAATGTCACAGTTAAAAATTCCGGAAATACCGAACTCCGCGAAGTCGTACAGCTGTATATCAAGAATACAGATTCGGCTCTGGCCGTGCCCAACCATAGCCTGTGCGGCTTCAAGCGAGTTCAGCTCTCCCCCGGAGAAGCGAAGACCGTTACAATTCCGGTTAAAAAAGAAGCCTTCCTGCAGATCAACGAGGAAGGCCGGGCGGTGGCAGACGGACATCAGTTTGTCCTGTACGCCGGAGTATCTCAGCCCGATGCGTACAGCGTGGAGCTGTGCGGGGTAGGGGCGCTAGAAAAAGAAATTAGATTCTGATGAAACAGGGGGCGGTTCCTTGCGAACCGCCCCCCTGTTTCATCCCCCAATATCCTTCCGAATCGCCGGCAAAACCTCGTTCTCATCCGAAAACACCGTCACATACCCACCCAACGAAGCCGCTTTTGTCTTCAAAATCCTGGAGTGGGCGCTGACATACGTCCTGCATTTATACTTGGCATTTCTCGCTTCCTGCACCATGTTGGCCCCTGCACTGTTCCCATCCAGCGCCAGAAGCACGGAAAACCTTCTCTTGAAAATCTCATAGGCAAAGCTCTTATAAAGCCCCATAGGCGACGATTCTATCGAGACGCGGATATTCACACCGCTACTCCTCAGATTTCGCTCCTCTTTCTCGGAAATCAGCGTCGGGATGATCGCAAAGATGCGGAACCTGCCGCCGAAGCGTTTTTGATTCTCTTCGATCAGATACTCCTCATACCCTTTAAGACGATATCCGACGACGAAGAATACCTTCTCCGGATCCGCCATTTTCAGGACCTCGTCGATCAGATGCCGGCCGAAATCCTGCACGTTCGTCTTTCGTGAGTCGCTGTTGAAGCTGCCGCCCATAAGCACCACGGGAACTCCGTCCTGAGGCAGCTCCACTATCCTGTCTTTAAGCACCTCCGAGGAATTCAGCCGCCCCTCTCCTGTCAGCGGCCTGCCGGAATCCTCCTTTCGGCTGTCTATCTCCTTTAGATAATAAGAGATGATCTTATCGGGCCGACGCGTCTCATCCACCCTGCTCAGATCTATTGCCTCTTTGGAAGGATTTCTCCCTGTATAGCGCTCATACCACGCCTCGGTCTTTGTGCGGAAACCGTCCATGCTCTTCCTGTACACCTCCGCCTCACATTCGCGCATACGCATCATATCTTCAGGAGAAAGATGCAAAAGCTTCTCCAGCGAAAGCTGCTCATCTATCGAATCGGTGCCGTACAGCGCTCCGCCATCGGTCCCCTGCACACATCTGACACCCGCCTTCAGGTAAGCACAGAGCGGATGGTTCCGCAGCGAGTTCAGATTGTTCAGCCTCACGTTCGAAGT
>CADCPK010000160.1 GCA_902803215.1 uncultured Lachnospiraceae bacterium | reverse complement strand
GGTATGTTTTTCGCTATAGATTCCCAGGCAAGATAGACCGGTTCGGCCTGCATCAGCATGCCGGCGCCGCCGCCGTAGGGATAATCATCAACCGATTGATGCTTGTTAAAGGCATAATCACGGATATTCACCGCGTTTACCGACAGCGCTCCCTTTTCGATGGCACGGCCTGTGATACTTGTCCGCATGCCGTTCTCGATCATCTCCGGAAAGAGTGTCAGTACATGAAAATTCACCATACGTTAGCTCCTTAAAATACAAATTGATCAAAAGCCCAGCCTTAACGGTTTACTCCAGGCCCTTCATCAGATGAACCGTCATTTTGCCTTCCTCGGGGTTCACATCGAGTATGCATTCGTGGATGGCAGGCAAAAGGATCTCTCCTCCGCTTTCTTTCTTTACGATATACACATCGTTCGCCCCGGTCTCCATGACATCTTTGAGTGTGCCGTAGCGGGTGCCGTCCTCGAGGTACACTTCCATGCCGATCAGATCCGCGATATAGTATTCATCTTCGTCAAGCTCTACCCCTTCTTCCCGCGGGATCAGAAGGTCCATGCCTTTGTAATTTATCACATCGTTGATATTGTCGATCTCGGTGAACTTTAAGATGACAAGGTTTTTAAAGAACTTGACTCCTTTGATGGTGAGCGGCACCATTTCTTTGCCGGTATCCACCAGTACCCTTTTAAGGTCGAGGAAGCGTTCGGGGTCGTCAGTCGTCGGGTACACTTTTACTTCGCCGCGCACACCGTGTGTAGTCGTGATGGTGCCTACTTTAAGAAAATCTTCCATATTATAATATCCTTAATCCTTAATTACGTAGAATGAGCAGCCGGACATGTCTTCATTTGCCTATGATGTAAAAGAGGGAGCCATGTTGCCATAGCTCCCACTTTTTTCATTGAAGAATATCCACAATAACTTTCTTACTGCTTTTAGAGGAAGCTGCCTTGACAACAGACCTGATCGCTTTTGCGATCCTTCCCTGACGTCCGATCACCTTGCCCATGTCAGATGCTCCGACTTTCAGTTCTATCAGGATACAATCCTCTTTTTCTGTTTCTGTTACAACAACCTCATCCGGATTATCAACAAGAGATTTCGCAATAACTTCTACAAGATTTTTCATGCCTTACCTCCCCGGTCTTGCATCCGTAGGTACAACACATAGAACAATTATTTCTCGATCCCTGCGAGCTTGAAGATCTTGGCTACGGTCTCGGTCGGCTGAGCACCTGCTGCAAGCCATTTCTTAGCTGCTTCTTCGTCTACTCTGTACATGCTGGGATCGCAGGTCGGATCGTAAAGGCCGATCTCTTCGATAGCTCTTCCGTCACGTTTGTTGCGGGAATCTGCAACAACGATTCTATAGAAAGGTGCTTTCTTCTGTCCCATTCTTCTCAGTCTGATTTTTACTGCCATTTTTGTTTTCCTCCAATATGATAATTATTTGTTTGCTCACAAGTCTGTGAATCTATTTAGAAGGGAAGCTTAAAGCCGCCGCCTCTTAAACCACCTTTGCCGCCCATCATACCGGGCATCTGTTTCATCATCTTTTTGCTCTGCTCAAACTGCTTGACCAGGCGGTTGACCTCGATGATATCGACGCCCGCGCCTTTGGCAATGCGGTTTTTGCGGGAAAGATTGAGGATGGAAGGATTAGCGCGCTCCTGAGGAGTCATGCTGAGGATGATCGATTTGGTGCGGTTCATCGCTTTTTCATCGATCATTCCTTCCAGTTCTTTTGCCTTGTGACCGACGCCGGGAAGCATGCTCAGGATACTGCCGATGCCGCCCATATTGTTCATCTGGTCAAGGCTTGTCAGGTAATCGTTAAAGTCGAAGTCCATCTTTTTGAACTTCTTCTGCATCTCCTGGGCTTTTTCTTTATCGACGGAGGCCTCGACCTTTTCGATGAGGCTCATCACATCGCCCATGCCCAGAATACGGGATGCCATACGGTCGGGGTAGAACTGCTCCAGATCGGAGAGTTTTTCACCCATACCGACGTAATAGATCGGTTTTCCGGTGACTGCCTTGATGGAAAGGGCCGCACCGCCTCGGGTATCGCCGTCCAGCTTGGTGAGGATAACGCCGTCGATGCCTACCTTTTCGGAGAAGGTCGAGGCGACGTTGACTGCGTCCTGACCTGTCATGGCGTCGACTACAAGTACTGTGCAGTCCACAGGAACAGCTGCTTTGATGTCGGCCAGCTCCTGCATCATGCTTTCGTCTATGTGAAGACGGCCGGCGGTATCGATGATGACCACGTTCTGCCGGTTGTTCTTTGCGTGTTCGACAGCCGCTTTTGCGATATCCACGGGACTTTGTCTGTCACCCATCGTGAAGACTTCTACGCCCTGCTTCTGTCCGTTTACCTGCAGCTGTGTGATGGCTGCGGGTCTGTATACGTCACAGGCGACCAGCAGAGGGTTTTTGCCTTTCGCTTTGAGCTGTCCCGCAAGCTTTGCCGCTGTCGTGGTCTTGCCGGCGCCCTGAAGGCCTGCCATCATGATGATGGTCATTTCGTTTCCGGCTTTGATCGGAAGCTCCTGCGACTCGCCCATCATGTTTACCAGCTCTTCATTGACGATCTTGATGACCATCTGGCCGGGGTTGAGGCCTTTCATTACATCCTGGCCTACCGCACGTTCCTGAACCGCTTTGGTAAACTGCTTGACGACCTTAAAGTTGACGTCTGCCTCGAGGAGGGCCATCTTGACTTCCTTCAGCGCTGTTTTTACGTCCGCTTCGGTCAGCAGACCTTTGCTGCGGAGCCGTTTGAACACATTCTGAAGTTTTTCGGTCAAACTTTCAAATGCCATATATTATAGTTCCTCCAACACTTCGGTGCAGATTGCTGTGATCTCACGGATGCCCGCATCATCTGCCAGGGCACTGATACGCCGGATCTTGGAACGGATATCAACAAACCGTTCTACCAGATGAAGCTTGTTTTCATACTCCGCAAGGATCGAGTTGCATCTGCGTATCATATCATGAACTCCCTGCCGGCTGATGGACAGTTCCTCCGCCACTTCGCTGAGCGAGCAGTCATCGAGGACTACGCTCTCGTACACCTGTCGCTGGCGCTCGGTGAGGAGTTCGCCGTAGAAGTCGTAGAGCAGGGTCTGTTCTACAAATTTTTCCATTTGAATCACCTTGCCTATAATACAGGATTATGGGGGTGGTGTCAAGTGTTTTTTCTTGACAGTTTGTATGATACGTGGACGGTTCCGAAACACTGAAAAAGTAGGTAGAGACACAGAGTACCGTCCGAGATCACTGAAAAAGTCAATAACCATCCGCTTGTCACTACATTAAAGCCTGGAAAAGACGACCACAAGCATCATTTCTCACAGGTTTCTCTGTCTGAAATAACCCTTCGAAGTCCGAAAAGAACAACCACAAATATCATTTCTCCCAGATTTCTCTGTCTGAATTGCCCTTCGAAGTACGAAAAAGACAACCACAAACATCATTTCTCGTATGTTTCTCTGTCTGAATTGCCCTTTTAGCCCTAAAAAATAACCATGAGTCCCGTGACATAGCCCATGACTCGCTTTTCAATGCTTTCGGACCGTCCTCCCGAGTGTTCATTTTGTTCACAGTGCCCAGCTTTCACTCAACTCGTATCACCACAGAATTCAGATTTCCGCCCGACAGGCTGTTTCCTTCGTATACCTGTACGGTGACGTCGCTCAGGTCTTCCAGGGAGAAGGCCTGGCAAATGCGTGCTGTTTCACCGGGCTCCACTTCTTTCAGGTAGCTGTCCGTCTCGCTGACAAACGTGTCAGGGATGGCGGCAGGTCTTACTTTTCCGTGCTGGAGCACCTGCATTGAAACGTCGATGAGCGCTCCTGCGGGATATTCGCTCAAATTAGTATAATCATAGAAGAGAAGCAGGCATGGTTTTCCTGAGAAATCCGTGCTGATCTCATGGCTTGCGTACTTGATGCTGTAAGTATCGGTCACAACATCGAAGGAGCCGTCCTCTTCCAAATGGCGATTGTCGGCTACGGCTGTGTCGCCTTCCTGCAGACGGTTGATCTCCTGCTGAACACTCACACAGTTTGCTGTGATTGCCCTGACCGTCTCGCGGTCCAGTGAAACCAGCTTCCATTCGTTGTCAACCTTGATCAGATTGTACACAACATCAGTCTCAATAAATGTGTCTCCGAGCTCCGACTGTTTGGCTCTGAGCAGCGTAAGAATGGTTTCCTGAGTTTCAGTATCTTCCGAGAAGTTCTTATCCATCGTATTTTCCACCACCTGGCGGAGAAGCTCGGACAGTGCCTGACGATAGACCTCCTGGTTGTCCAGATACTTAAGGTGTGCAGTGACCTGTGCCGTATCCTTTGTAATATTTAGCCTGGAGTTGGCTATGTCGAACGTGAACTTCTTATTATTCTGAAGGAAAAAGTTGCGGAACACGCTGCTTTTCACATCGGTCTCATCCAAAACACTCATGTCTTTGCTCTGTACAAGCGTCTGCATCTTGTCAAAATCCAGCAGCTTTGCGGCGGCGAGGAAATCGAGGACGGTTTCCTGCGGCGCTTCATGCGTGTAGAACAGGAAGTAACCGCCTACGCCCAGCGCGGCAACAAGTAAAATAAGAATAATCGGGATGATTAATTTCCTGTGTTTCCCTTCATTTGGGAACTTTGTCAAAGTATCCATGTCAGGATTACTGCCTGAATTCATGGCAGATGCACCTGCGTTGCTTTCTGAATCAACTCTATTACTGTTGCCGAAATCTGCAGTAGACGACTCTCCCTCTTCGCGCCCGAAAGAATCATCCCCGAACGGATGCGAGGTATCGCTGCCGTCTGATTCAGCCGCAAACTGATCGGCGGTATCACTGCCGCCTGCATCAGCCGCAAACGGATCGGCATTATCTGCATCACTCACATCGGCCGCAGGCGCAACCGTTTCTGCAGCTTTCTCTTCTGTATGTTCGTTTTCCGGAATTTCTTCTGACTTCTTTTTACGAAATTTGAACATAAAACCTCCATACGCGCCGCATTAATCGGCGGCAAGCGTGAGTCCGCTGATGTCAGGCTCGGCCACCAGCGAATAATTAGTATAATATACTACAAATCCCGGCTTGGCCCCTCCGGGTTTCTTTACATGTTTCTTCTGAATATAATCGATCTCCACCTTCGGCGCTTCCTTGCCTTTGGAATAGTAGGCGGCAAGCCGTCCCGCTTCCTCAAAAGCACGGTCGGGAAGTTCCCCGTCCGGCGCCTTGACGATCACGTGGGAACCGGCCATCTTCTTGGCATGAAACCACCAGTCGTTCCCGGTCGCAAACTTGAAGGTGAGCTCGTCGTTCTGATAATTATTCTTGCCGACATACATATCAAACCCGTCCGATGAAATGTAGTGAAGCGGTTTTGACTTCGCCCGCATCTTGCTTCCCTTCACGGACTGCGGCGATTTGTGGATGAAACCAAACTGAACCAGCTCTTCGCGGATCGGCACAAGATCACTCTCCGTGACCGCTATATCCAGCGCATTGGAGATCGTCTCCAGATGATCGATCTCCTC
>CADCPK010000159.1 GCA_902803215.1 uncultured Lachnospiraceae bacterium | reverse complement strand
TTCCACGGTTTAAAGAGGTTGCCGTCGTATCCGGTAGTAATTTTGTTTTCGTATGCCCACGAAATAGCTTTGTCAAAATCGCTGTTTCCGGTCATGTCGTTGAAAGTTGCCATTTTACTCGGCTGCGGGCTTCCGGCATAGCGCCAGAGGAAAGTCACTATTGCAGCACGGTTGCAGGGGCTATACGGTCTGAAGGTGTTATCGTTGTACCCGGTCGTGATTCCATTTTGGGATGCCCACGAGATCGCTTTATCAAAGTCGCTGTTGTCGGTCATATCCGTAAACGTAGCCATAGAAACCGGCTCTGGTTTTCCGGCCAGACGCCACAGGAAAGTAACTACTGCGGCACGGTGGCATTCGGCCGTCGGGCGGAAGGTGTTATCACTATAGCCGGTCGTGATTCCTTTTTCTACCGCCCAGTAGACCGGGTCATAGTAGAAGGCACTCGGGTCGGTGACATCGCTGAACTGTGTGATCGGAGTGTCTCCCTCTACAGTAACTTTGACATCGCCGGAGAGTCCGCTTCGCAGTGTTACGGTGACTTTTGTTGTTCCGGCGGAAACTCCGGTTACTTTGCCCTTCGAGTCCACGGAAGCAACTCCGGGATTCTCAGATTCAAAGGACGAAACTCCATCTCCCTCAGTCATACCGACTCTGATTCTTTTGGTCTCGCCTTCTTTTAAGGTGAGGAAATCGCTGCTGAGCATGATGATCGGATCTATGACTCTTATCGAGAGAATCTGCATTGGTCCTCCTACCGGGCCATAATCGAATGTATATCTTATGCGCGTTGTTCCTTCTGACAATGCAGTAATGTTGCCATCCTCATCGATAGATGCTACAGAAGGATCGTCGACTGTGAAGGGGACTTTTTCTCCTTCCAGCAAACCTTCTACCTCGATTTTTGCCTTGTCTCCTATGTTGATCACATTGGAGGGCTCTATCCGGCATGTGATCGGCGGATGGTATACATCAACGTGAACCTTACCGGCTATCCCGCTCTTCATTGCGACGGTGATATCTGTCTGTCCAGGTTTTTTCGCTGTAACTTTTCCTTTGTCGTCGACTTCTGCTACCTCACTGTCCTCGGAGGTGAAAGAAACGACTTCGTCTCCTTCTACGTGATCTCTGACGGAAATTGTTTCTGTTTCGGTTACCTGCAGATTAAGATAGTCTGTACTTAGGCGAAGATACGGCTGTTCTACGTATACTCCTACTCTTACCTCAATGCCGCTCAGCAGTTTTATGATAATGTCGGTATTTCCCGGGCTCTTTGCTGTGACGAGGCCGGTTTCGTCTACTGTGGCTATATTTTCATCATTTGACTGCCAGGACACGACCTTGTCGCCCGGCACCAGGTCGCTCACTTCTATCTGCTCGGAACCGAATATCGACATGGTGATGTTGTCCGGGGTGAACTTGATCGTTGCGGGAGCGACATACACCGGTACTTCTGTTTCCAGGCCGCTTAGAAGCATTATCTTGATCGATGTAGAGCCTTCATGCTTTGCGGTAACGGTTCCGTCGTCAGTCACTGTGGCAACATAATCATCATTTGAATACCATGATTCGACTGCGTCGTTCGGGACAAGGTCACTCACTTTGATCTGCTCGGAGCCGAGGACGGTCAGGTTGAGTTCGGTTTTGCTGATAGTTATTGTCGCTGGGGTGACTACTACGCGGATGTACTTCTCAATATCGCTCAGAGTGTGGAGCACGATCGTTGTTTCTCCCGCATTATTTGCGGTGACGGTTCCTTTGTCATCTACCGAGGCAATGTTCGTATCGTATGAGTACCATGATTCGACTGCATCATTCGGTACAAGATCGCTCACTTTGATCTGCTCTGTACTGAGTACCGGAAGGGTGATTTCTTCTTTGTCTATAGTTATTGTCGGGCCTGTGACTATCACATCGGCGCTTCTGCCGGTGAGCAACTTGACCGTTACTGTGGAGGTTCCTTCCTGCTTAGCTGTGATCAGGCCGTTCTTGTCGACTTCAGCTATGTATTCGTCATTTGAGGACCAGGAAACCACCTCATCGCCTTCTACAAGGTCACTGACTTCGATCTGCTCTGTGCTGAGTACCGGAAGGGTTACCTCGTACTTGTTGAGGGTGAGGGCGGAGGGGAGGCCGATAAATTGTTTTACTCCGGACATGGATGCCGAACGTGCCCATTCCCAGGTGGGGTTGGTCCAGGGGTAGTAGACGATGACGTTGGCGTTACCAAATGTTTCTGAATTGAATGTAGGAGAATCTCCTGTAAAAGTCACTTCCTGAAGAGCACTGCATTCAGAGAAAACATGATTTTCCAGATTTGTTATCCCTTCCGGAATAGTAAAGCTTTCAAGACTAGTGCAATTTGAAAACGTCAAATATGGAAGCTTTTTCAGATTGTCAGAAAGAGTAACCACCTCGAGACTTTTACAATTTCCAAAAGTGTACGAACCAATCTCTGTTACACTATCCGGAAGCGTAACATCTTTTAGACTGCTGCAGTTATAAAATGCTGACTCGCCAATAGATTCAACCGCATCCGGAATCGTTATCTCAGGAAGGTCTCTGCAATCGCTAAACGTACTAATTCCTATACTCTTTAAACCTGTTCCCAGCGAAATATCGGTAAGGCTGCCGCATTCATAGAATACTTCATTGGGCAGGGTCTCCACCCCATTCGGAATATTTATCTTAGCGAGACTGTTGCAGTAACTGAAGGCTTGTTGTCCAATGCTTTTAACATTATCGGGTATCTTAATTTCTACAAGACTCCTGCAAAAGGAAAATGCATAGTCATCAATAGCAGTAACATTGTCGGGTATCTCCAGGTTAATCAAACTTGTGCATCCGGAGAAGGCACCACTTGATATACTCTGCAGACGATTTCCGAGGATAACAGTTTTTAAAGATGTACAATTCGCAAATGTACTATCTCCGAGTGATGTCACACTGTATGGAAGCTCAATCTCCGTGAGGCTCGTGCACCCGTAGAAAATTCCGTTTGGAAGGCTAAGCAGACGATCTCCGAGCGAAACCGAGGTAAGACCTGTGCAGTTGCTAAATGCATTGGTTCCTAAAGAAGTTACACTGTACGGCAGAGATATCTCCCTTAGACTACTGCAATCGGAAAATGCATTATAGTCAATCGACGTTACGCCCACTGGGATGTTAATTTCTTCCAAACTACTACAACCGCTAAATGCGTTGAATCCAATAGTTATTACACTATCAGGAAGAGTGATATCCGTAAGGCTGCTGCACCCTTCAAAAGCCTCATATCCTATGCCTGTCAAATTTTGTCCAAGTTTCACATCTTTAAGGCTTGTACAATTTCTGAATAAGCATGCATTCAAGTATGTCATAGTATCAGGAAGCTCGGCACTTACAAGGCCACTGCATCCTTCAAACGCGTTGGTGCCCAGATTTGTGACTCCTTTCGGTATCACAATAGATGTAAGTCCCGTACAATCCTGAAACGCACAGTACTCTATGCTTTCCAACGTATTCGGAAAAACAATATCCTTCAAACCGGAACACTGATAAAATGCATAACTGTATATATATTTCAGATTGGCGCTAAGCTTCACATTCTCAATTTTTTCGCATCCCGAGAAAGCATAGCTGTCTATCCACGTGACGCCATCCCCCATATTCACATCTTTAAGCGCATCGCATTTCTGAAACGCCGATGACCCAATACTTGTCACGCTGTCCGGTATATCAATCTTTGGCAGATTCCGGCAATAATAAAACGCAAAATTTCCGATGCTTGTGACCCCGGTTCCGATCGAAACAGCCGTAATCTGATCCGTATACGCATCCCACGGTGCTCTTCCCTGCGAGTAATTTTTCATATCTCCGGTACCGGTTATCGTCAGTGTTCCGCCGGAGAGTGTCCAGCTTAAGTTCTCCCCGCAGGTTCCGGAAGCATCTGCTGCCCCGGCAAGCGCAGGATCTCCAATATTTGCGGCATCTTCATCCAAAACTTCAGGAAAATCCTCCCCCGCTTCTGCCGGAACTTCTTCCGGGGCATCGTCGGTTTCCCCTGTAATAACATCTTCTACGAGCTCAAGCTCTGCTTCCTCCGCACCCGGCGCATCCTCCGGGACAAGCTCCTCTCCAAAAGAATCCGCCGGAAGGACATAGCCTTCCTCAACTTCCAGGCTGCCGTCCAAACCCGGCAGTTCCTCGATGCTCTCCGGCGCCGGAGCTTCTTCTCCTTCGATAAGAACATCATCCTGAGGAACATACTCCGTATCTTCTTTGTTATCTTCGGAGAGTATTTCACCCTCATCAAGAGCCACGGCATCTGCTTCCACTTCTTCCCGCGCGGCGTCCACATTTATATCTGCGTCGGTTTCTTCATAAAGAGTCAGTTCTCCGGCCGTAGCAGGGATAATACCCTGCACTACAAGCATAGCCGAACAAAGTACAGCCAAAAGTCTCTTTTTCTTCATACTGTTTCCCTCCCGAAAAAGCAGCCGTTGTCTCGAATGCAGAATGCGATTGCATTCTCATAAAATGTTTGTGTTCCTATAATCATAACATTAATTTGCAGATAATACACTATGCAGGCTGCATATTTTTATGGAACGAGGGATGAGTACTTAGGGACGTAAATGGTGTCAGGTACCGTGAACAAAATATGAACACGAGACAATGAATCGTTACTATTTATGATGATATATACGATTTCTCGTTTCATCTCTTGACTTAGCCGTACGGCGTAGTTTATAATCAAGCCAAGAGCACTTAGCCGTACGGCTTATTTGCGTCAACACTATTAAACATTTAGCCGTACGGCGCTGTTTAGAAAAAAAAGAGAGAGTGATTATCTATGAAAATAACAGATGCAAAGAGTTTTGGAGAGGCCATTAGAACTCGTCGGAAGCAGCTTCACTACACTCAAGCCTATCTTGCTGAGTTTACCGGATTCAGTGTGAGTTTTTTATCGGATTTGGAAAGAGGCAAACCAACAGCCGAATTAGGAAAGGCACTTTATCTGGCAAACATACTTGGAATGGATTGTTTGCTAAATCCACGGGGAGAATGAGGGAATTCGCGCTTATGAGGGAACTGATCATCAATATCGAAATAAACGGAAAAAAGGTCAGGGTTGGCAGCATTATAGGAGACCGGCCGGAAGAGGCTTTCTTTCTATATGACTCAAAATATATACATATGGAAGACGCACAGCCGGTTTCCATCAGTTTGCCATTGCAGGATGAACCTTTTTCGCCTGAACGGACCAAAAACTATTTTGAAGGCCTTCTGCCGGAGGGCTTTACCAGAAAAACAGTGGCACAGTGGATGCATGCAGATGAAGAAGACTACCTTTCTATCCTTTCGGGACTTGGAAGAGAATGCCTCGGCGCACTTCAGGTTACAGAAAAAGGACAGAGCATAGAAGAGCGAGGTTACAGAGTTCTGACAGATGATCAGGTTTTGGCGCTGGCCAGAGAAGGAACCACGGTTTCTTCCACAATGGTTGTTGAAGCCCACCTTTCTCTGACAGGAGCTTCCGGTAAAGTAGGATTATATTATGATGATCACGAGAAAAGATGGTTTCTGCCTAAAGGGGATGCTCCCAGCACGCACATACTAAAGCAGAGTCATGTACGCTTGTTAGATATAGTGGCAAATGAGCAGTTGTGTATGCTTACAGCCGAGTTGCTCGGCTTGGATGTACCGGAAAGCTTTATTGTAGACCCCGGAGATATTTCCAAAGAAGAAGTGTTGTTTGCAACAAGGAGATTTGATCGGATATTCACTGAAACTTCAGAAGAGGTAACAGGTAAACGGATTCCTTTGAGATTGCACCAGGAAGATTTTGCGCAGGCATTGGGAATTCCGGCGTCTAAAAAATATGAAAATCAAAAATCAGGGTATTTAAAACAGATATTTGATCTGATCAGACATTGCTCAGCGAATCCGTTAGAGGATCAACTAAAATTATGGGATATTCTGGTTTTTGACTGCCTGATTGGAAATACCGATAATCATCTGAAAAATTTGTCTTTCTTATACAGTCAGGATATGAAGAGCATCAGGCTTGCCCCTGCATACGATATTGTCAGTACGGTTGTATATGATGGCGCAACACGAAATCTGTCTTTTTTTATAGGAAATGATAACAGTTTGGACCGGATACAGGAAGATTCTTTCCGCTTAGCCGCGAAGGAAGCAGGAATGAATGAAAGGCTCTGCCTACGGAGGATGAAGGATATGGAAAAACGATTTCGTCCGGCACTTGATAAGGCGGCAGAAAAGATGATTTCGGAAGGGATACCGGGAATCTCGGATTTGAAGGAAAAAATTCTTCTTAAAGGATATAAGCGAAACGGGGCGGATTGAGTCCCGGCGCAGGACTTTATGGTGTCAGGTACCGTGAACAAAGTATGAACAAGGGGCAGTGAATCACTGCCCCTTGTTCACAGTTTGTTCACGGTGCCTGACACCAGGTCCTTTGACACCAGGTCTTTCACCACCTCTCCGGCGATGATCAGCCCTGCGGCGGATGGAACAAACGCGCAGGAGCCAGGTACTGCTCTTCTTAGTGCATCCTGGCGAACGCTGTCTTGTGATGCGTCAACTGTGGCGGCGCTGTTGCCCGCTGCGGTTTCGAGCTCTACCGGCCGGATCGGCGGTTCCTTTGAATAGACCACCTTCAGACTATTCACGCCTCGTTTCTTCAATTCGCGGCGCATCACTCGTGCAAGCGGATCGATCGAAGTGCTGTAAATATCCGCCACCTCGAACATCTGTGGATTCACTTTGTTTCCGGCGCCCATGCTGCTGATGATCGGCACGCCGGCTTCTTGAGCCTGCATCACAAGCTGAATTTTGGCAGCGACGGTATCCACCGCGTCAACCACATAGGAGTATTGTGAAAAATCAAACTCGTCTTTTGTTTCAGGCAGGAAAAAGCATTGGTGCGCATGGACGATCGCTTCGGGATTGATATCCAGTACGCGCTCTTTCATCACCTGAACCTTGTATTTTCCGACCGTGCTGTGGAGTGCGATGATCTGGCGGTTGATATTGCTGAGGCTCACTTTGTCGCAGTCGATCAGGTCCAGCGTACCCACGCCGCTGCGGGCAAGCGCCTCAACCACATAGCCGCCTACACCGCCCACACCAAATATGGCCACCCGCGAGCGTGCCAGAATGTCGATGGCATCTACACC
>CADCPK010000158.1 GCA_902803215.1 uncultured Lachnospiraceae bacterium | reverse complement strand
GTCAGGTCTTCTTTCTTTGATCTGACGGAAAGCTTCGGTGGTTCCCGGGATAGCCTGGTTTACGATGATGGCTTTCATGTCGGGATCGTCCGAAAGGTTTACGATCGTCTGAATGGTGGTCTCAAGCTCTTCAGTAAAGTTGTCGGGATAGATCGCAAGAGTTACGCGGTCTTCGCCGTATTTTTCCTGGAAAGCTTCTGCGCCGCGGCGGTCATCTTCGGACTGAGAAACGGAACCGGTTACGATACCGATGTGGTAGTCGCCTGCAGCTTCGGTCTCTTCGTCGGCAGCTTCTTCGGTCTCTTCTTCTTCATCTTCGATTTCGATGGTTTCGACCTCGGCTGCGAGAGTGGGAACCGCAAATGCAGAGATGGCCATTGCGGATGCGAGGATAAGACTTAAAAGTTTCTTCTTCATAGGTTTTTCCTCCTTATATATAATAAAAGAAACAAATAGATTATACCGCAATTTAGGACTGTAGTCAACCAAAGTACGGCCAACCCAAAAAGATATTTTGGGTTACTGCTTACAGCTTCAGGGCTGTGAATAACAACTATTTTGGAACTGTTCTGAACAGATACGTATTTTCATTTAACGGAAATGTGATATAATCTTTTTATTATGGTGTCTTTTATCATGAGAGAGGACAGAGTTATGAAAGAGCTTGAGATCACTGCGATCAACGAAAATCTGGTAAAGGTGCTTGCTTTTGTGGACAAAGAGCTTGAAAAAGTGGGGTGTCCGATGAAGGCGCAGCTTAAGATAGATATCGCGGTCGAGGAAATATTCGTCAATATCGCAAATTACGCATATCGTCCCGAGTGCGGTCCGGCCACCATACGCGTGGAAGTGCTGAAGGAGCCGTTCCAGGTCATCCTTTCCTTTGTTGACCACGGGATCCCGTACGATCCGCTGGCAAAAAGGGACCCCGATATCACGCTCTCTTCGGAGGAACGTGCGATCGGCGGGCTCGGCATTTTTATGGTCAAGAAAAGCATGGACGACATCGCATACGAATATAAGGACGGCCATAATATTCTTACGATCAAAAAAAACTTATAAGACGGAGTACTGCAGATGATGAGTACAGATAAAAGGATCAGGCAGCCGGTCAAGGGAAAGGTTGCCAAAGTTCCTGTAGTGATGCAGCTGGAAGCGCTGGAATGCGGTGCGGCCTGTCTTACGATGGTCCTCGCGTACTATGACAAGTGGGTACCGCTGGAACAGGTAAGAAAGGACTGCGGTGTTTCGCGCGACGGTTCCAATGCGATGAACATTCTTCTGGCAGCGCGCAGCTACGGCCTTCAGGCGGATGCTTACCGGGCGGAGCCCGAGCAGCTCAAAGAGGAAGGCACATTCCCTTGTATCATTCATTGGGAATTCAACCATTTTATCGTCCTCGACGGCTTTCGCGGGGGAAAAGTATATCTCAATGATCCTGCCCGCGGAAGGATCGTTATTACGGAAGAGGCGTTTGATCGATCTTTTACGGGCGTGTTTATCATGTTTGAACCGGGGGAGAATTTTGAGCCTTCGGGAACCAAAAAGAGCATGCTGGACTTTGCCGGAAAGCGTTTGCAGGGGACAGGAGGCGCTTTCGCGTTCACGGTGCTGATCTCGGTGATCAGTGCGGCTTTCGGCCTGATCAATCCGGCGTTTTCCCGCGTTTTTATGGATCGGCTTCTTGCGGGGCGGAACGCGGACTGGATCGTTCCTTTCCTTATCCTTATGACCTGCTTCAGCGCATTGCAGCTGATCGTGCTGTGGGTGCAGGCGATCTATTCGCTCAGGATCCAGGGCAAGATGGCGGTGATCGGAAACATGTCCTATATGTGGAAGATACTGCGTCTTCCCATAGATTTTTTCTCACAGAGAATGACGGGTGATATTCTGCAGAGGCAGGCGACCAACGCTACCATCGCAAGCACACTGGTCAACACATTTGCACCGCTCGTGCTTAACGCGGTCATGATGGTGGTCTACCTTGTTTTTATGCTGAGGCAGAGCCCTCTGCTCACCCTTGTGGGTATCACCTGTATGGGATTTAACCTGCTCAACTCTGTGGTAATGTCAAATAAAAGAGTGAATATTACCCGGGTTCAGCAGCGTGACAGCGGCAAGCTTTCGGCAATGACGATCAACGGCATCAGGATGGTCGAGACCATCAAGGCCAGCGGGGCCGAGAACGGATTCTTCAGACACTGGTCCGGGCTGCAGGCGTCCGTGAACGAACAGTCGGTGCGGTTTGAAAGGCTGAACGTCACGGTCGGGCTCATTTCGCCGATCCTGTCGACGGTTGCGGACATCATTGTCATGGTGCTCGGTGTTTATCTGACCATTCGTGGTGAGTTCACCGTCGGTATGATCTATATGTTCCAGACTTATCTGGCTTCGTTTATGAGCCCGGTCTCGACGCTGATCGGAGCAGGGCAGACGCTGCAGGAGATGCGTACGGACATGGAGCGGGTGGAAGACGTTATGGAGTATCCCGACGCGCCTGCCACTGTTAAGGTCCATGATACGACGGAGAGCTACGCCAAGCTTTCGGGAGCGGTGGAGATTAAAAACCTGACTTTCGGATACGCTCCGCTCAGGCCTCCTCTTATCAAGGACTTTAACATGACCATAAAACCGGGCAGCCGCGTTGCGTTTGTCGGCGCTTCGGGCTGCGGCAAGTCGACCATCGCAAAGCTGATCTCGGGCCTGCATGAGCCCTGGAGCGGCGAGATTTTGTTCGACGGAAAGCCGATCGGCGAGATCGACAGGGGCGTATTTACCGGGTCGCTGGCGGTCGTCGACCAGGACATCGTTCTTTTTGAGGACACGATCGCCGAGAACATCCGTATGTGGGATTCCACGATAGCAGATTTTGAGATCATCATGGCGGCGCGGGATGCGCAGATCCATGAGGATATCATGAAGCGTGAGGGTGGATATGAGAGCCATCTGACCGAGGGTGGAAACGACCTTTCGGGCGGGCAGAGGCAGCGGCTTGAGCTGGCCAGAGTGCTGGCGCAGGATCCCACCATCATTATCCTTGACGAGGCGACTTCGGCGCTTGATGCGAAGACGGAGTACAATGTCGTCAAGGCTATCGCTGACAGGGGTATCACCTGTATAGTGGTAGCGCACAGACTCTCCACCATAAGGGACTGCGACGAGATCGTGGTGCTCGACCATGGCATGGTGGCGGAGAGAGGTACGCATGAGGAACTTTACGCCAAAGGCGGACTTTATACATCGCTGGTGACGAATGAGTAGTCTGCGGCGATTCGAATATAGAGAGGAGGGAGGAAAAAGCGTTGGGATGGTTTGACGAACAGATCCGCCAGAGGAAAGCCGAAGATGACAAGATCTTCCGCGAATCCCTCAAGGAGGCGGCTACTACCATTTTGGGGTCCCGGCAGGCTTACATGGCAGATGACCATGCGCTGACGGCAAACGCGCTTGAAAAGATCCTCCGGTTTTATCATCTGGAATACAGGGAGGCGCCGAAAAAGATCGACACTCTGGAGGGAAGGCTCGATTATGCGCTTTCTCCTCAGGGAATGATGTACAGGAAGGTGGCCCTCGAGGGAAAATGGTACAGCGACGGGGCCGGTGCTTTTCTGGGCTTTCTTAAGGACGGAGATACCCCTGTGGCGCTTATCCCATCGGGGTTCAGCCGCTATCGGTGCTATAATCCCGCGACGGGAGATTCCTATTTTATAGGAAGATCAAACGCGGATACGATAAAGAGAGACGCATATTGCTTTTACCGGCCGTTTCCGCAGAAAAAAATGTCGATCCCGATTCTTGCAAGGTACCTTCTGGGATGCCTGCGGATGGCGGATATCATTCTGATCGCCGGAGTTTCGCTGGTCAGTATCGGCGTGGGTTTTCTGGTTCCGAGGCTCACCTTCCTGCTTTTCGGCCCGGTGCTTGAGAGCAGAAATGTGTCGGTTTTGGCAGCGATGGCTGTTTTTATGGTGTGTGTGAAGATCAGTATGCTGATCGTTTCGGCCGGGCAGAATCTGATCACCGGCTGTGTGCAGACACGTTTGAAACTGAATATCGAATCGGCAACCATGATGAGACTGCTTTCCATGCCGCCTGATTTTTTCAGGCAGTATAACTCGGGTGAATTGTCCTCGAGGATGCAGTCGGTAAACTCGCTTTGCTCCGCACTTACGAGCGCGGTGCTTTCGTCGGGACTTCCGTCACTCATGTCGCTGCTGTATATCACGCAGATCTTCCGGTATACGCCGGTGCTGGTGGTGCCGTCTCTGGTTCTTATTCTGCTGTCGGTGGGCTTTTCGTCCATGACGGTCATCCTGGAAATGGGCCGACAGAAGAAGATGATGGAGCAGGACGCCAAGACGCTGGGCCTTTCGGTCGCGCTGGTGAACGGTATCCAGAAGATCAGACTGGCGGGCGCCGAGAAGAGAATTTTTGCCCACTGGGCACAGCAGTACAATAAGTCGGCTTCGCTGCAGTACAGCCCGCCGCTCATCCTTAAGGTCAACAGTGTACTTAACGAGGCGATACGTATGATCGGAACGATCGTTCTGTACAGTATCGCTCTTGCGGGGGCGGTTACCATGAAGGACTATATGTCTTTCAACGCGGCTTACGGTATGGTGATGGGCGCGTTTGCTTCGCTGGCATCCGTGGTGATGGTGTTTGCCCGCATCAAGCCGGTGCTTGATATGGCTTCGCCGATACTGGACACTGTCCCCGAGACCGCCGATCATGGTATCATGGTGACGGATCTGAAGGGAAATATAGAACTGAACAATGTGACGTTCCGCTATGTGAAGGACGGGGAGAAGATCATCGACGATCTCTCTTTGAAGATCAAGTCGGGGGAATATGTGGCGATCGTCGGGCCTTCGGGCTGCGGCAAATCGACCCTGGTCAGGCTCCTTCTTGGATTTGAAAAGCCCGAGCGCGGTGCGATCTTCTACGACGGGCGCAGGCTCGACCAGCTCGATCTGCGGTCGCTGCGGCGCAAGATCGGGACGGTCATGCAGAGCGGTGCGCTTTTCAACGACAGCATCTATTCGAACATCACGATCTCGGCGCCTTCTCTTCCCATGGAGAAGGCTTGGGAGGCGGCGGAGATCGCCTGTATTGCCGAAGACATCCGTGAGATGCCGATGGGAATGTATACGATGATCTCGGAAGGCCAGGGCGGCATTTCGGGCGGGCAGAAGCAGAGGCTGATGATCGCCAGAGCCATTGCGCCGAGGCCGTCCATCCTGATCTTTGACGAAGCGACATCGGCTCTGGACAACATCGCGCAGAAGAAGGTTACGCAGGCGCTCGATGAGCTGCACTGTACGCGTGTGGTCATTGCGCACAGGCTTTCGACGATCCGCAGCTGCAGCCGGATCTTGTATCTGGGCAACGGAAAGGTGCTCGAAGAGGGCACGTATGAGGAGCTTATGGCGAAAAACGGGCTGTTTGCGGATATGGTGGCGCGGCAGCAGCTGTAAGACTTGGGCAAAATGCTGTGGATTTTACGCATCTGTTTCGAAAAAGTTTACAATTCACTTCAGACGAAAAAATGAAACCGCTGTTTACAACTGAATACAAAAAGGTTATTATAATATAAAGGAACGGGAGCAAGAAAGGAGCTACAAACATGCTGAATATATCTAAGGACGTTAACGGAGCGCAGCTTGTCATCGCCCTCGAAGGCAGATTGGACACGATTACATCTCCTGTACTGGAGAGCGAGCTGAACAGTTCCCTTGACGGAGTGGAGACCCTTATTTTCAATCTGGAAAAACTGCAGTATATTTCCAGTGCCGGCCTTCGTGTACTTCTGACGGCGCAGAAGGTCATGAACAGGCAGGGTGAGATGATCGTCAGAAATGCATCGGAAGACGTCAAAGAGATCTTCGATGTGACGGGATTCTCAGATATCCTGACGATAGAGTGAGTGAAAAGGACAGAGGCGTATGCAGAAATGTATTTGCCTCTGTTTTATCATGTTTGCAGCCACTCACAGTCCATGTACTGCGAATCCATGCAGCCTTTTGGCCATTGGGACAAACCGGGCAGCAGGTGCTGAGTTTGGCTGCGAATGGTAACATCTGTATGCAGTTACGCAGATCCCGGGCAATGAATGCTCAGGGTGTACTGCAGTAATTATTCATATACTTATATAAGGAGGACAACAAGTATGGAGAACATCAGACGCCCCGAAGATATGCAGCGGATCGAAACCCCGGAGCTTGCAGAGGCATTTATCGCGGAGCAGATTGCTGCGATCAAAGAGCAGGTAGGAGACAAGAAGGTGCTTTTGGCTCTGTCGGGCGGCGTGGATTCTTCCGTTGTAGCGGCTCTTCTCATCAAAGCTATCGGGCAGAATCTGGTTTGCGTGCATGTCAACCATGGACTTCTTCGTAAAGGAGAGCCGGAGCAGGTTATCGAGGTGTTCAAAAATCAGATGAACGCCAATCTGATCTACGTGGACGCGGTAGACCGCTTCCTTGATAAGCTTGCGGGAGTTTCCGATCCCGAAGAGAAGCGTCATATTATCGGTGAGGAGTTTATCGATGTGTTTGCGGACGAAGCCAGAAAACTTGAGGGCGTGGAGTTCCTTGCACAGGGAACTATCTGGCCGGATATTCTGGAGAGCGAAGGCGGTATCAAGGCGCATCACAATGCCGGCGGTCTGCCGGAGGATATCGCTTCCCGCTTTGAGCTGGTTGAGCCGGTCCGCATTCTTTTCAAGGATGAGGTGCGTGTGGTAGGCAAGGCTCTTGGACTTCCGGACAACATGGTTTATCGTCAGCCGTTCCCGGGCCCGGGTCTCGGCGTGCGCTGCCCGGGTGCAATTACAAGAGAGCGTCTTGAGGCGGTAAGAGAGTCCGATGCTATTCTCAGAGAAGAGTTTGAGAAGAACGGACTTGAGGGTAAAGTGTGGCAGTACTTTAC
>CADCPK010000157.1 GCA_902803215.1 uncultured Lachnospiraceae bacterium | reverse complement strand
ATCTCTGCTAAATGAATTTGCATAATCTGCTCCTATCCACACTCAAACAATTATACATATCCATATTGTGTTTGTCAATCTGTTTTTGTACTAAATATTAGCATTAACGGCCCTTCGTGAAGGTTGTCAGCAGGCCGGAGGCCGGGGTGCATATCGTGCTGTGAACCGGTGCCTGCTGATCCTCAGAGCCAATCGGCTAAGAAGAACTAGAGCCGCCGCTCAGGAGAGCCTTCGCGGCTAAGTTCTTCTAAGCCGCTTGTCTCCTCGGGCAGGCACAACGGTTCACAGCACGATATGCACCCCGGCCTCCGGCCTGCGCGATACGTTGTCGGTTGGGCCGTTAATGAGAGGGCGGGGGTGAGCGGCGGGCCCGGAGGGCCCGCCTGTGGGAAGCGCCGGAATAATTGCGCTTTGTTCCCCGATGTGTTTAAACGAACGATGACTTCTCGTTCATCTTACATAAACAGAGAAACTATCTCATTGTTTCATCTATGCGTCACTGAGGACAGGTTCCGGGACTCACTTTACAGGTGATGGAGATGGGAAGGGCGGGCCCGGAGGGTCCGCCCTTGGCTCAACGCCTAATTATTTTTTTCCCTTTACAAGTGCTACGGTATCGCGGCAGATTGCAAGTTCTTCGTTTGTCGGGATAACCGCTACTTTAACTTTGGAGTCGGGAGTGGAGATTACTACCTCTTCGCCTCTCTTCTTGTTAGCTTCTTCGTCGAGGGTGACGCCCAGATAGCCGAGGTTCTTCACTACTGCTGCTCTTACGTTGCCGTCGTTCTCGCCGATTCCGGCGGTGAAGACGATCGCGTCTACGCCGTTCATGGCTGCTACGTAGCCGCCTACGTATTTGATGATGTCGTAGGTGAGTACGTCAAAGGCGTTCTTTGCGTCTTTGTTGTTGTCAGCTGCTGCGGCTTCGAGGTCTCTCATGTCGCTGGATACGCCGGACATGCCGAGGAGGCCGGATTTCTTGTTAAGTACGTTCATGACGCCCGGAAGGTCCAGGTTGTCTTTCTTTGCGACGTATTCCATGATGGCCGGGTCGATGCTGCCGGAGCGGGTTCCCATGACTAAGCCTTCAAGCGGGGTAAGGCCCATGGTGGTGTCGACGCATTTGCCGTTTACCACTGCGCTGATGGAGGAGCCGTTGCCGAGGTGGCAAACGATCACTTTGGAGTTTTCGGGATCAAGTCCGAGGAACTCGATGGCACGTTTGGATACGTAGCTGTGGCTGGTGCCGTGGAAGCCGTATCTTCTTATTTTGTAGTCTTTGTAGTAGCGGAGCGGAAGTCCGTACAGGTATGCTTTCGGCGGCATGGTCTGATGGAATGCGGTGTCGAATACTGCTACCTGCGGTACGCCCGGCATCAGTTCGGAGCATACGTTGATGCCGATCAGGTTTGCGGGGTTGTGCAGCGGAGCGAGCTCGTTGCATTCTTCGACTGCTTTCAGCATTTCGTCGGTGATGATTGCGGAGGAAGCAAACTTCTCGCCGCCGTGGACTACACGATGGCCGATGGCGTCTACTTCTTTCAGGCTCTTGATGGCGCCGGTCTTTTCGTTGGTGAGTGCGTCGAGTACGAGCTGGATGGCCTCTTTATGGGTGGGCATCGGAGCTTCGGTGATCTCTTTGTCGCATCCGGCTTTCTGATAGACCAGTCTGCCGTCGATTCCGATACGTTCACAGAGGCCTTTTGCCAGGACGTTTTCGGTCTCGGAGTCGATCAGCTGATATTTTAGGGAAGAGCTTCCGCAGTTGATTACAAGTACATTCATGATTTTGTTCTCCTGATTATAATATATTTTTATTTGTCGTATGCCTGAGCCTGTACGGATGTTACGGCGACTACGCCTACGATATCATCTGCGGAGCATCCGCGGGAGAGGTCGTTGACCGGTGCTGCAATACCCTGGGTGATAGGTCCGTAAGCTTCTGCTTTTGCAAGGCGCTGTGCCAGTTTGTATCCGATGTTTCCTGCATCGAGGTTCGGGAAGATGAGGACGTTGGCTTTTCCTGCTACGTCGCTGCCCGGTGCCTTGGATGCGCCTACGCTCGGTACGATTGCAGCGTCAAGCTGGAATTCACCGTCGAGTTTGAGCTCGGGATAGTTTTCTTTTGCGATTCTGGTTGCTTCGAGAACTTTGTCGACCAGCGGGTGCTTTGCACTGCCTTTTGTGGAGTGTGAAAGCATTGCGACGATCGGCTCTTCCTGTACCAGAAGGCGGAAGGATTCTGCGGAGGATTTTGCGATTGCTGCAAGTTCTTCCGGATTGGGATCCTGTACGAGGCCGGAGTCAGCGAAGATGAATGCGCCGTTTGCGCCGTATTCGCAATCCGGTACTACAATGAGGAAGAATGCGGATACAAGTTTGGTTCCGGGTGCGGTCTTGAGGATCTGCAGGCACGGTCTGAGCGTATCTGCTGTGGAGTGGCAGGCGCCGGATACCATTCCGTCTGCGTCGCCCATTTTGACCATCATTACGCCATAGTACAGATACTGATTGAGAAGGATCTCTTTGGCCTGTTCGGGGGTCATGCCTTTCTTCTGTCTGAGTTCTACCAGTTTGTCGATGTAGGCTGCTGTTTTTTCGTTTGTTGCGGGGTCTACGATCTGAGCGCCTTCGATGTCAAAGCCGCTTTCTGCTGCGCTTTTTTTGACTTCGTCTACGTTTCCGATGAGGATCAGTTTGGCAATTCCCTGTTTGAGGATCTTGTCAGCTGCTTCGAGAGTCCTTTTGTCTTCGGTCTCCGGAAGGACGATCGTTTTGATGTTTGCTTTTGCCCGTTCTTTCAGTATCTCAATAAATCCCATGGCTGTTAAAGCTCCTTTCGTTAATATTCCGGCGGTATATCACGCTGCCGGAATGCCATTAATAGCTGTCAATTATTATAGCGCCTGGGTGCTTGTATTTCAAGGCTTTTAATGCTAGTATCGGAGTAAAAAGGTGGTATTGAATGGTAACGGGAATGTAGATCATGGCGGAGAGGTTAATGAAAGTCTGTGGGATCGTGGCGGAGTATAATCCGCTTCATAATGGACATTTATATCAGCTGAAGTATGTGAGGGAAGTACTTGGGACTGATTTTATTATTGTTTGTATCAGCGGGGATTTTGTGCAGCGGGGAGAGCCGGCTGTTGTTGATAAGTATATCCGGGCGCGGATGGCTCTTTTGGCAGGGGCCGATCTGGTGGTTGAGATGCCGGTGCAGAATGCCTGTGGGTCGGCGGAGTTTTTTGCCTCGGGCGGGGTTTCTGTTCTGGATTCGCTCGGGGTGGTTGATTATCTTTGTTTTGGGGCTGAGGATGAGAGTGCGGATCTGGGGCACTTTATGAATATTGCGAGTTTATTGAACGAGGAATCCTCTTCGTTTCGCGATGAGCTCAAAAAGGCTGCTGCCGAAGGCCTGACTTTTGCGTTGGCAAGGGAGCGGGCACTAAAGAAATCAGCACTTGAGGTTTTGGATACTGAGAAAGCCGGCCTTCTTTCATCTCCTAATAATATCTTAGGCGTAGAATACTGTAAGAGTCTGTTAAAACGGAAAAGTAGTATTGTGCCGGTTCCTCTTCATCGCATCGGGGCCGGTTATCATTCGGAGAGCCTTGATCAGAGTGGTTTTTCTTCTGCTTCTGCTATCCGTAAGCTTCTTTATAAAGCTAGCCCGGGGGCTGAATCTTCAGAGGAGATCGATGGACTGTTCGCTGAGCTTTGTACTCACATACCTGAGCAGTGCGCAGTGCTTTTGTGTGAGAGGTTTGGCAGAAATCAGTTGATGTTCTCGGAGGATTTTGATCAAGTTCTCTTTTGTCAACTGTTGAAAGAGGATATTCCGGGGATTTTTGAATATCAGGATGTCACGGAAGAACTGGGCAGACGAATATTGAAGCTTCGCAATGAATATAGAGGGTTTGAGCAGTTTGCCGGGCTTGTCAAGTCGAGGAACTATACGCTGACCAGAGTCAGGAGGGCACTGCTTCACATTCTTCTTGGAATACGGAATGCGGATGTGCACCATGACGCTGCTTTCTGCCGGGTTCTCGGATTTCGTAAAGGCAGTGCCGCACTTCTTTCCGAGATCAAACAAAAAAGCCGGATTCCGCTAATAACGCGGCCATCCGGCTATGCGCTCTCGCCCGAGGCGGAGAAGCAGTATATGCTGCATGTGCAGTCCTCGAATATTTATGAGGCGTTGGTTTCTCAGAAGGCTAAGCTTCCCTTCGTTCATGAGTTCAGCAGGCAGCTTGTTATCGTTTGATGAGTAGATCTCAGTGAGTAAATGGGGACGTATCTTTTGAGTAAATGGGGACGTATCTTTTTGACTCATTTATGCGCGCAAAAATGAGTCAAAAAGATACGTCCCCATTTACTCAAAAGATACGTCCCCATTTACTCACCTAGTTCCCCACCTCAATACTGATCTCGTTAAACTTGGCGAGGATGCGGTCGATTCCCAGTGCTTTCTTTTCTTCGCCGGTGCAGTCCATCACGTTTGTTCCCTGATGCATCATGATCAGGCGGTCGCCGTACTCCACGGCGTAACGCAAGTTGTGGGTGACCATGATGGTGGTAAGTTTCTTCTGCGAGACGATCTGTCCGGTCAGTTCCATGATGATCTCGGCGGTTTTGGGGTCGAGGGCCGCGGTATGCTCGTCGAGGATCAGATAGTCGATCGGGGTCATGGTCGACATGAGCATAGCCATGGCCTGCCTCTGCCCACCCGAAAGCGCCCCCACCTTCACATGAAGCTTATCTTCCAGCCCCAGGTTCAGCGGTTTTAAAAGATCACGGTAATAATCGATCCTGGCACGGTTGGTCCCTCTCTGCAGGCCATAACTGCCGCCCTTATTATCAGCCAGAGACATATTCTCCAGGATAGTCATGCTGGGGCAGGTGCCCAGCGCCGGGTCCTGATACACCCGGCCGATCACACGATTCCGGCGGTATTCCTTCTCTCTCGTGATATCTCTCCCGTCCATGATGATCTGTCCGCTCTCTGCCTGAATGCTCCCACAGATCAGGTTCAGAAGCGAAGTCTTCCCGGAACCGTTGCTTCCGATGATCGAAACAAAGCTCCCCTTCTCCACAGTCAGATTATACCCATTAAACAGGCACATCTCATTGACCGTCCCCATATTGTAATATTTATGTATATTCTTAAGCTCAAGCATCTGTTTTCACCTTCTTTTTCCT
>CADCPK010000156.1 GCA_902803215.1 uncultured Lachnospiraceae bacterium | reverse complement strand
GTGCAGGATTTATGGCAGACACGAACGACTTTTAAGAAGGAGGTAAACCGCAGCCATGACTATTTTTGGATATGTAAGGGTTTCAACTACAGGTCAGAACGAAGACAGACAGCTAATCACCATGCAGGAATTGAATGAAGAGATCCGAATTTTCACTGACAAGCAAAGCGGAAAAGATTTTGACCGCCCTCAATACAAAAAAATGATCAGGCAAATGAAAAAAGGAGATCTGCTCTATGTTGTCAGCCTCGACAGGCTCGGACGCAATTATACCGAGATAAAAGAACAGTGGCGAATACTCACTCATAAAAAAGGTATTGATATCTGCATTCTCGATATGAAACCTATTCTTGATACGCGGGCCTCCAAAGACCTCTTCGGCACCGTTATCAGCGACCTGGTCCTCAGCATCCTCTCTTTCTGTGCGGAGAATGAACGCACGTACATTCGTCAGAGACAAGCAGAAGGAATTGCTGCGGCGCGGGCCAGAGGCGTACATCTTGGGCGCAGAAGAAATCCCGTACCTCACAATTTCAATGATATAATCAAAAGATGGGAAAACGGAGAACTGAAAATATCGGAAGTATTGAAGATATGTAATATGAAAGAGTCTACCTTTTACAGAAGACTCCGAGAACTCAGGCAAAGCGAAAATATGACATGAGTAAATGGGGACGTTTCTCAGCGACTCATTTTCATGAGTAAATGGGGACGTTTCTCAGCGGCCCATTTTTGTTTGCAAAAATGGGCCGCTGAGAAACGTCCCCATTGGCCCGCATTGACCCACGCGTACTCATCCAAGAAGCTCTTTTTGTCTTTGAATCCGCTCACGCAGCAGCCCTATAAACCGCTGCGGCTCCACCACCCTGATCGTAGCGCCAAAAGACAGAATGCGGATAACCATCTCTGTTTCATCCTGCCGGTCATATTTAAGCGTCACCAGATATTTGTTCTCGTCAAGCCTCCGGGTCTCTTTCTCCAGGTGAGAAAAATGAAGCAGCACACGCTCCAAAGTATTCCTGCTGTCTTCGATTTCAAAAGTGACCGTATTTAACACAGCGTCGCTTAACTGCTGCGGCTCATCGGAAAAAGCAAACTCACAGGCAATGATCCTTGAGAGATTGATGGCCAGGCGCCGTTTATACCCTTCTGCGACCAGCCTGAAACGGTCATCCTTTTCTGAATACTCCAGATAATATGGCGTCACGGATGCTTTTAGCAGATCATGATGTCTTGATTCAAAGGTTATATACAGGTTGCGTTTTTCCCTGAGCGCCTGCAGGATAGTCCTGAAGTGCTCAATGTAAGCGGGATCCTGATAATCGTCCCCGTCAGAATAACGATCATAATAAACGATCATGTCGGGCGTAAACAGAGGCTCTATGTCTTCAAGCCCGGTCATGTCGGGATCAAAGAGCCGGATCCGCGGGTCTGCGAGCATTGCTTTCATCCAGCGTTTTTCCGGTATCGTCAGCGGCATATCGGGCTCTTCTTCCAGCGGAGTGGAGAAATCTTTGTGAAGCAGTTTCCATTTTTCTGTCTTCAATTTATCCGGTATGGTCAGCATGCTTTCACCAAATGCATGTTTCATCACAAGGGCATTCAGTTCTTTTCCCGTAAGATTTCCCTGTACTGCCCCGGTCAGGATGTCGGCCACAGTACGATAATAGCTGCCATAGACTTCATTAAACAGCATCACTGTCACCTCCTCCATACATTTGCATCATTTTATCCAGGTCATTTCGGAAGCGGTTGATAACGAGGTCATCTGTACACTGCAGATCGGATATTCTGCCCGTAAAGGTTCGCAGCCACGGCATCATTTCCAACGCATTATACACATCTGCCGTAAACTTCCAATGTGTTTCATCCAGCTGCGTCACTGTTCCGCACCGCTTTTCACGCTCAAGTCTGCTGACGATATGTTTTTCATCAGGTCCTGCAACAACTGTCATTTCCAGATGAACTGTGTATGCAGTACTATTTCCGGTCACTCCCCAGGAATGAGAGCAGAAATCCTCCAGTCGGGAAAGCAGGTCATCAGGGAACTCGAAAACCTCTTCCGTCTTCACTTTGTCAATCAGATCGATTCTGAAAAAGGTGAATTTTCTGCTTTTCGATGCCATGGCCAGAAGATACCGGCGGCCTGACTGCGTGCCGATATAAATCTTAAGCGGCAGAACTGTTAAACGCCGACTGCTTGCGATAATAGTGATCATTCGATGCTCTCTGATTGCCAGAAAAAGTGCATACAAGATCTCACTGTCCGGCGCATCCAGAATATAATGGTGTTTGAAGCGGAACCGGTCAAATTTTTGGGGAAGGCGGTCCTGTATAAAGGAACCGATCACACCTACAGGTGCGACTTCCGAAAAGAACGCCGCGGCGGAATCCCATGTGGAGAGATCAATGTGGTCTTCTTTTCGAACATAGACGGTTTCGCGCCCCCGCTTTTCTTTGCCGATAAGGCCCAGCTCGACATATTCCTTCAGCTTTTTTCTCACCGTGGATTCATCCGGCATATCATCAGACGCAAAATCTGATAATCTGTCCGTCAGTTCGTCCATCATTTCCATGATGGTAACACCCTCGTTTACTTTTAGGATATCCAGAATATGAAAATGCAGAGTGATATCTCTGTCAGTGAAACTCTTGGTGCGAAACGCGCGGTACAGCGGATTTTCCGAAACAGACCGGCTGTCGACCGACAGAAACACACGCCGCCCGTCTGCATCCTGCCCGAATTTCATATAATCGCCCAGCCAGCTTTCTACCCGCCTTCTCTCATTATCATAACTTCTGGCACTTTTCATGGTGAATTCATTTCGGTGCCGAAAGCCATAAACATAAAAAGAGCGCAGATACGCTCGGATGCGGTTGAAGTCCTTGATCAGTTCGCTATAGGCCATTTTGGGAAGATCCTTTCCGGTAAGAGACAGTACAGCAGTTGCCTCTATATTATATACTAAATCGGGAAGGATAGGGGGAGTTTATATAAATTTAATGGTGGAACAGGGGACACCTTCACGCTTTAAAGTTGTAAATCGGTTTCATCACATCAATGACATCCACCGAATCGCGTATCACATCGATGATATCCGCCAGGGACTTGTATGCCATCGGGGCCTCATCCAGAGTCGATTCGTTCACGGATGTAGTGTATATTCCTTTCATGGCCTCGCGGTATTCGTCCAGGCTCAGCTGTTCTTTTGCGGAGTGGCGGGACATAAGTCTTCCGGCGCCGTGCGGAGCTGAAAAATTCCATTCCGGATTGCCCTTACCGACAGCGAGAACACTTCCGTCTCTCATGTTGATCGGGATCAGCACTTTTTCCCCGGCATGGGCGGCGATGGCACCTTTACGGAGGATCATCTCTTCTGTGTCGATGTAGTTGTGGATCGTATGGAAGGCTTCTCCTCCGGAGATACCGGCTCTCTGAAGCAAGATCTCGGCCATGAGTTCACGATTTCTGAGGGCAAAGCGCTGGCAGATCTCCACATCATGCAGGTAATCGGCCAGGTGTTCGCCATACAGGAAGCACAGATCCTCCGGTATCGTTGTCGTTATCTCCGCATTTTCCTCGTCGAATACTTTCAGGGCAGCCTGTAATTCCTTCTGTCTTCCCTGTTCCTTGTATGTGCGGATAAGCTCAGCACGTTTCTGAAAAACAGCATCTCTGCCTTTGTTCCTGTCCAGATCAATGGCCATTTTCTGGTACAGCTCCGCGACCTGCTTTCCCAGATTGCGGCTTCCGCTGTGGATGACCAGGTACTTCGTGCCGTCCGCCGCTTCATCGATCTCAATGAAGTGGTTTCCGCCTCCCAGAGTGCCCAGGCTGCACTCCAGGTACTCCGGTTTCTTCAAACTGTCGAAGCACCTTAATTCCTGCAGATCAAAGTCCTCCTGTTTTTCCTCCCAGACATTCATTCCCGAGGGGATAAAATGGGCGGCTTCGTCCACCTTCTCGAAATCGACGGCCCCCTTTCCCAGGCTGACAGTGTACATGCCGCATCCGATATCAACGCCCACAATGTTCGGAACAGCCTTATCAACGACTGTCATGGTCGTCCCGATCGTGCACCCGCTTCCTGCATGGACATCCGGCATGATACGAATCCTGCTTCCCTCTGTAAATTCGTAGTCGCACATGCGGCGAATCTGCTCGATCGCTTCTTCTTCAATTATGTTTGCATAGCATATTGCAGTATTGATCTTTCCTTTTATCTCCAACATTTTTTTCACTTCCTTCTCAGCCGGTTTTCCCGGCAGCACCGATACTGTTTTCTTCTGATAATAATGTACCATAGCAGGAACCTGATTTCCAAGGAAAAAAGTTGCGAACCCGGAAACACAGGGGGACGGTCCTCGTATTCATTGTTGTTCTCATTTTTTCCTCCGTTTTATTAAGATAATATCTTTTTGTTTTTCTTTTATTGTAAGACCATTTTATCAGATCGAACTTTGCAATTTCTTTGCACATCTTCATAAAATATTTCACACAGACAAATTCAGTGGTTTTTTTGTTCAAATCACCAGGCAAAAGAACAAAATGCTCATCTGTCTGTTTTATACTTTGATCATCAACAGAAAACCTACAGAAAAAAGGGAGGAAAAGATCATGAAAAAGATTATGGCGGCCGTTGTCATCGCAGCAGTACTTGCAAGCACACCCTGTACGACAGCCTTTGCATCAGATTATGGAACAGAAAAAGAAGATGTTATCCTTACTGATTTAGACTATTTCTCCAAAGACTCATGGGTAGAAATCGTAACGAACGAAGAGGATTCCTATGGCGGACATTACGGGAGTGTAATATATGCCGGTCAGGGCTCCATGGATTCCAATGTCAAGGGCCTGTCATATTACCTGGGCGGCGAATATTCGGAGTTTTCAGTAACTCTGTTCATCCCCAAAGCCGCGAATCAGACTTCTACCGGACATTCTTATCAGTGGGACATTGCTGATTTCGCGATCTATGCTGCGAATGAATCCGGAGACGAAAAGAAATTATTCAGCAAGAGCGACTTCACCTCAATGATGAAGCCTCTTGAGATCACCCTGGATCTGAGTGACGCAGAATTTCTTCGCTTCGAATGGAGAAACTGCTTCTATTACGATACAGGCTCCGCCGAGCCCTTATTCATGCTTGGAGATCCGATCCTTACGCCGGAAAGCTGAGCATGAAGAAAGCCTTTAAAACAGCATTCTCCCGGAAGATGTTTCTGAAAACACTTTCCGGGAGATTTTTTTGGGTCAATCACTTTTCTTATGGGACAGGTGCTACTTAACGTTACACAGGGTATCACCTATCCCATAAGAAAAGTGATTGACCCTCTATTTTAAATCTTTTTTTTTAGTCAAAAAGGTGTCTCGGTAAACTATAGACATCCATGTCAATTTTGGGTATTCTATATATAAGTAACCTCCTTTTGTATACGATAATCCCTG
>CADCPK010000155.1 GCA_902803215.1 uncultured Lachnospiraceae bacterium | reverse complement strand
TGACTTCTTGATAACTTGGCCGGGAAAGAGAAAGACCGCTGTCGTTTGACAGCAGCCTTACCCCTTCATCCTATGAATTTTGCCATTGTCTCTGCAATGGCTTCAGCTTTGTTTGTACTACTGCCCGAAAGAAAAGAATTGCGCCACTCATTTAAGCAGAATACTACGAGTCTTACCTGATCATCAGTAAACTCTATTTTCTGTTTTCGGCCAGATTTCATTCCTTCATAGATATCCATCAGCCAAAGTAGAAGGTTATCGATCTGTTTTTCTTTATCAGAAGAGCAGGCCTGCTTGTATGAGTAAATGCCATTAATAACAATTCCCAGATCATAAGAATCAAGTTTGATCTTCTTCATCTCGCTGACGCTCCGCTCTTCAACCTTGCCGGTATGACAGGCATGTTTTCTATGCCCACTGTTCTGGCTTCCTCTTTGAATTCCTCTATGATACGTTCTCTGTCTGCCTGCACCGCAGCCAGGATTCTCTTTTGTGTGCGTTCCCGTTTTCTTCTGCGATACATACCATCTCGTTCTTTGTTTCTCTGATATCTGTCCTTCCAGTACTGATCAATCTTGGCCTGCTCCGGATCGATTACTTCTTCAGGTTTTGGAAAGTCAATCTGGCCGATGAAATTCAGATAAACCTCAACCTTCTGAACACGTACACCATCTATCTTTTCAGCCTTATGGACCAGAATCTTCTCAACGAATTCATTGAGCATTTTCGGAGTTAGCTCATCGAAGGACGTATATCTGTCGATCAGCTTATAAAACTGCTCAATTCCATCTTCTGTCTGCCTGTCAGCCGACTGTTCTGATTCATATGACTGAATATCAGCCTTAAGCTTTTCTTGTTCCTCACTGTAAGTTGCGGATAGCATCTTGAACTTATCTTCCGGAATAAGATCCATAGCAAACGATTCATAAAGCTTCTTATAGAGCTTATCAAGTTCCTGATAACGCTTTTTGTTCTCCGAGTATTTCCTTTTACCTTCCTTTGCAACGGCAGTATTTCTATCTTCCGTTATCTGACGCACCTTCTGTACAAAAGCTTCCCTGTCCTCAATCGCGTATTTGCAAACATTCTTAATGGTGTAGAGAACGATTTCCCGCAACGCTTTGGTGCTGATGTGATGAGAACTGCATACCGGCTCACCTCGCCTGGAGGCAAGCTTATATGCCGAACAATCATAACTGTCAAATCCATAATTGTGTCGGCCATAACGATCCACATGTGGTTTAGCTCGATGGTTATACATCTTTGCTCCGCAATCAGCGCAAAAGGTGAGACCGGTAAGAGGATTGGCTTCTCCTAAAGTATCGACACGACGTGCAGTCCCTATCAGCTTTTGTGCCAGCTGATAGGTATACAGATCAACGATAGGTTCCTGCGTTCCCTCAAACACCGCCCATTTATCAGAATCATTCACAATGTTTTTATGCTCTTTGTAAGATTTACTGGATGTTTTGAAATTGATCGTATATCCCAGATATTCCGGCCTTGTAAGGATATCTCTGACAGTTCCGCTGTTCCAGTTATACTGACTACAGCCTTCAATATTGAAGCGATATCTTCCAACTCCGTTTCTGGCCGTATAATAAGCAGGAGTCTCGATATTACGTTCTTTCAGAATTCTGGCAATAATTTGAGTTCCGTTTCCCTCAATGCAAAGCTGATAAATAAGCCTGACAACTTCAGCAGCTTCCTCGTCTACCAGCCACTTATGCTTATCGTTCGGATCCTTCTTATAGCCAAAGCAGGGGATAACTGCCAGATGAGCACCGGAGTTGCCCAGAGTGCGTTTTGATGCCTTTATCTTGTTGGAACAGTCCCGTAGATACCATTCATTCATGATATTCAGGAAAGGCGCAAACTCAGAACTGCCCTGATTGTTGCTGTCAACATTGTTGTGGATAGCGATAAAATGGATGTTCTTTTGTCCAAAGTAGATCTCCGTATAATACCCGACTTCCAGATAGTTCCTGCCGATACGGCTCATATCCTTAGCGATGACTGTGGATATTTTACCGTCTTCAATATCCTCGATCATCTTTTTCCAGCCAGGCCGATCAAAAGAGCCTCCACTGTAACCGTCATCCGTATAATGCTGAAAATTCGTATACCCATTATCCAAAGCATATGATTCAAGCAGCTTCTTTTGATTCATAATCGAAACGCTGTCACCAAACTGCTCATCATCTCGCGACAGCCGCTCATAAAGAGCAACGATGTCGCCCTGTTTCTTAGCCATTGCGATCCTCCTTGCAATTATTCTAATCAGCGGCAATCAATCGGATGAGAATGTCCTCAATGCTGTCCTTGGCATCCTCCGACCGCTTTACGCTGATCTCGTACAAGGTATTATGGATCCTGCGGTACAAACAGTTTTCCTGTTTATCTTTCTCATTTTCCGTCATCTACTACCTCCTCCTATCCGGTCCACCATTGACGGCCGATGAACCTATGTAAAAGGGAGCAGCAGCGATATCCTATACCTTGTATTTGATTTGTTCGCAAAGCATATTGCCCTGTTCCCTGATATTATATGATTATGAACACAGCCCGTGTCGCAGTGCGTCGCGACAACTGCCTCATGCGCGTCTCCCCAGAGGTTCCGCGCCATCTTCACGCCGATCTCGTGCGCCGTCTCGGCGCTCACTTCCCCTTTCCCGAAAGACTGAATCACAATCAGGGCAAGTATGCCTTTTGTCTTGTCTATTCCGGACACGCAGCTCCAGAAGCGCTTTGTCTCCATAAACTGAACTGCCGCGTCCCGCGGCGTGCAGTTCACGCATGTAACGAACCTGTGCTCCTGGGCGGGAAGCGCGCCGCTTGAGTAGGACGTTTTCGCCGGATCACAGATATATTGGATCAGACGGACCGGCAGCTGACGTTTTGTCGACCAGATCAGGACGGAAGCCATGGCTTTGTATAGGCATCGTATATGAGTTTCCCGGCCGCCCGGATTTCTCGGACCGCCTCTTCCAGTTCCGCGCTCTGAGGCAGTTTCGAAGCGCTCGCGGCCGA
>CADCPK010000154.1 GCA_902803215.1 uncultured Lachnospiraceae bacterium | reverse complement strand
TCGCATCCCGCATAACCGCAGGCGCCGCAGTTGTTGCCCGGCAGGACATCACGAATGGCCGTTTCGCGTTCATCCACATCAACGTGGAATTTGTTGCCTATATAGACGAGACCTACGCCGACGACAATGCCGACGGCAGCAAGTACGATCGTCGCAATGATAATAGCACTCACCGGTATTCCCTCCCCTTATTACAGTCCGCCAAAGCCCATAAAGGCGATGGACATAAGCGCAGCAGAAAGAAGTACCACAGGAGCGCCCCTGAGCGGTTTCGGTATGGAGGACTCATCGAGTCTGCCCCTGATGCCGGCAAGCAGTACGATCGCGATCGTATATCCGATGGCTGTTCCGAATCCCGCAAAAACGCTCTCGATAAAATTGTACTCATCCTGCACATTGGTCAGGGCAACCCCCAGCACCGCGCAGTTGGTGGTAATTAACGGAAGATAGATGCCCAGAGCCTTGTAAAGGCCGGGCGACGTCTTCTTGAGGAACATCTCCACGATCTGAACCAGCGCCGCGATGACCAGGATAAAGACGATCGTCTTCATGTAGTCCAGGTCGAACGGTTTGAGTACAAAATCGTAGAGGAGCGAAGCTACCGCCGAGGCGATGGTAAGGACAAAGATGACCGCGCCGCCGAGCGAGGCGGATGCCTTCATCTGTTTGGACACGCCCAGGAAGGAGCAGATTCCAAGAAACTGGTTCAGAACTACGTTGTTGATCAGCGCGCAGCCCACTATGATCATGACAAGTGAATTCATGCCGCACTCTCCTTTCCGCAGTCTTTCTTAGCTTTAGCACAGTTCGCGCAGCATCCGTCGCACCCGTTGACCATGTCTTTTCCGCGGTTCTCAATATTCAGGGCATTGAGCACCATGATGACAATGGCGAGTACCAGGAACGCGCCCGGAGCTTTAACGAATATTCCGATCGGCTCTGCGCCTTTCGGCAGAATATTGTGTCCGAAAACGGTTCCCGCGCCGAGCAGTTCGCGGAGAAATCCGACGATCGCAAGTGCACCGGTAAAGCCGATTCCCATTCCGATACCGTCAAAGGCGGCAAGCCCCACGGTATTTTTGTTGGCGTATGCTTCTGCACGTCCGAGGATGATACAGTTTACCACGATCAGCGGAATGTAGATTCCGAGCGCATCATAAAGCGCGGGAATATATGCCTCGATCAGAAGCTCCGTGATCGTAACCAATGTAGCTACGATGACAATATATGCCGGAAGTCTCACTTCGTCGGGAATGACCTTTCGGAGAGCGGAAATGATCACGTTCGACAGGATCAGGACCGCAGTGGTGGAGATGCCCATGCCGATTCCGTTCATCGTCGATGTACTCACCGCAAGAGTCGGACACATGCCCAGCATCAGAATAAATGTCGGGTTTTCTTTTACTACACCGTTATAAATTCTTTCTATATATTTATTCATCCCGCACCTCCGTCACATCACATTCTCATGCAGGAAATCGAGCGCGGCGTTGACCGCATTGACCACCGCGCCGGAAGAAATGGAAGCTCCCGACACCGAGTCGATCTCCTCATCGGAGGAAGAACCGCCTGCTTTGTTGAGTGTAAACCGGGTTACGCTGCGTCCGTTAAACTGATCCTTAAACTCAGGATCGCCGCACTTCATGCCCATACCTGCCGTCTCATTCAGCTCAGTAAAGGAGATCTTTTGGATCGTCCCTTCGGTATCGACACCCACGGATAGGGAAATAGGACCGTCAAAGCCGTCGTTGCTTGTCACGCCCACGACATAGCCGACTGTCTCTCCCGAAGCATCTTTTCCGACGATCAGGTCGTTGATGTACGCCTTGCCGAAATCGGTGCCGTAAACCTCGCCGGCCATTCCGTCGACGATCGCCTTGAGATCGTCATCATATCCCAGCTCCTCGGCTTCCGGCAAAACTTCCTTATAAGACTGGATCCTTTTTGCTTCTTTCTGCTGTTCGATGGTGTCTTTTGTCATGTTGTACACGCCCGCCAGGCCGAGTCCTGCCAGCAGCGTGATCAGACAAAGTCTGAGCGCGGGCAGAAGCATCTTCGGATTAAAGGCGGAGGATCCGATGTGTTCCTGCGATGCTCCCTTACGAAGGCCGAACGGAAGCGGTACCACATACTCATCGATGAGCGGTGTGAGCAGGTTGCTGATGATGATCGCGTAGCTCACAGAGTCGGCAGATGTCGCAAACACACGGAATATACCCGACAGCAAACCGACCGCCGCACCGTAGAGCAGCTGTCCTTCCGTCGTCATGGGGCTTGTAACCGGATCGGTCGCCATAAAGAAGCTTCCCATGATGATTCCGCCGCCCATCAGATGCGCCAGAAGGTACATGGGATCGAAGCCATGTCCGCCGAAGATGCCGATAAACAGAGCAAAGGTTACGACAGACGCCACGGGGATCTCCCATGTGATCGCGTCCACGATAAACAGGTAGCAGATACCGATCAGCAGGCCGAGGACAGAGCATCCGATAACGCCTGTCGCGTTGCCGTTGCCGATGAACATCTGCGAAAGGTTGACCGTATGGTCGTTTGCCAGATCAACCAGCGGCGTTGCAGAGCTCACTGCGTCCGTATAGGCATAATTTGTCATCTGACTGCCGAAGGAAATGAGCAGGAAGCATCTACCGGCGAGGGCCGGGTTCATGAAGTTCTTTCCGAGGCCGCCGAAGAAGCATTTTACGAACAGGATCGCAAAAACACTTCCCAGAACAGGCGCATAGAGCGGGACCGTCGAAGGAATACAAAGACCGAGAAGAAGTCCGGTGATCACTGCGCTTCCGTCCTTCCAGGTGTCGCCGCGCTTGCATATTTTATCGAAAATGAGCTCGGTAAGTACCGCAGCGCATACTGAACACAAAAGTACCAGCAGAGCTTTAAGTCCAAAATGCCATACGCCGAAAGCGGAGACCGGGATCAGCGAGATGACAATGTCGCGCATCACATGGCCCGTACTCAGCTTACTTCTGGTATGCGGGCTTGAGGAAACATTTAATCTTTCATTCATGATTTAGCTCCCTCCTTTGCCTGTGCCGCTCTCTTCGCCGCCATGATCTCGGCTTTTGCCACCTTAAACTCCTGGGTCAGAGGACGCTTGGCCGGACAGATGAAGGTACAGGAACCGCAGCTGATGCACTCCAGCCCATGGAGCTTATTCTCATAACGGTCATAGTCCTTCTTCTCCAGCGCTGCCGACATAAGCTGTGGGGTGAGCCCCTGCGGACATACCCGCACGCATCTGCCGCAGCGGATACACGCTGTCTGTATCTTCTGTGCCTCAGCCACCTCGTCGGAAGCCAGGAAGGTAAACGCGTTGTTGTTCTTGCACATCGGAACATCGAGGCTGTCGAACGCGATTCCCATCATGGGGCCGCCCGCCATCACCTTTACGGCTCCGCTCTCCTTAAGACCGCCGGCGTGTTCCAGCAGTTCCCTGCAGCTGACGCCGATCCTGGTCATATAATTGCGGGGCGTATTAACCGCCTCTCCGGTGATGGTGATTCCCCTCTCCATGAGCGGGGTGGATTCGCAGACCGCTTTATAGATCGCGTAGACCGTTCCTACATTGTCCACGATACATCCTACATCGGCGGGAAGCTGCGTGATGCCGTAGTGAGCGCCTGTCACGACACTGATGCAGCTGCGCTCGCCGCCCTGCGGGTATTTGACGGGAACCGCCTTTACGCTGATCCCCTTGCTTCCGTTTGCGGCGGTCTCCATAGCGCGGATCGCTTCTTTTTTGTTATCCTCGATCACGATCACGCCGCGCGCGTTCGGGAACAGCGAAAGCAGCACCCGAAGCCCTGTGATGATATCATTCGCATGTGTTCGCATCAGCTGATCGTCACAGGTGATATATGGCTCGCACTCCGCGCCGTTGACGATCACGTATCTGATCGCGTCGGGATCCTTCGGCATAAGTTTTACGTGTGTGGGGAAGCCGGCGCCTCCCATGCCGATGATACCGGCTTTTTTCACCTTTGCGATGATCTCTTCTCTGCTGAGAGTGTGAAAATCGACCAGAGTTCCGACGCCGGGAACCGTCTCATAAAGTCCGTCATTTTCGATGATGACGCACTCGGCCATTGTTCCCGCGATGGTACGGTGCTTATCGACTGCCTTTACGGTGCCGGAACATCCGCTGACAATATTGGCCGAGACAAAAGCAGAAGCCTCTGCGATCAGCTGTCCCGCCAGCACGCGGTCACCTTTTTTTACCACCGGAGACGCAGGACGTCCGATGTGCTGCCCAAGAGGGTAGACCATCTCGCCTTGCGGCAGATATATCTCAAAAGGGATATCCCGGGACAGTTCTTTATGCCCCAGGGGATGGACCCCGCCGCGAAATGTTTTTCCCACGATTCGTTTCCTCCTTCCAAATCCTGTCCGATATGTACATTTACTTCATTATCATCAGCCCAAAACTGAACCCAATTATAACTTTATCATTTTATTATAACAAAGCCGTTAAAAGCTTGTCAATGCGCTGTCGCGCGAAACGCCGGAGAGAAGCGGTCTTCCTTCTCTCCGGCGCCAAAAGGATCTTTATTCGATTATAAAGTTATTGACTGCAGAGATAATTAACAATGCTGTCCATAGCTGCTTCCTCGTCCTCACCATTGGCGGAAAGCGTGATCTCTTCTCCTGCATCCAGTCCAAGAGTCATCATGCCCATTATACTCTTGGCGTTAACTTTTTTTCTGCCAATCTCAACATAAACCTCACTGTTGTATCGGCTCGCCACCTGCACCAGCTGTGCCACGGGGCGTGCTTCCAGGCCAGTGGATAAATTAATTGTGACTGGTTTTCTGATCATAATAGCTCCTCCTCGTTCTCCCGCAGCTCCTGCGCGATCTCCGAAAGCTTTCTGAGCCTGTGATTTACGCCGGATTTGCCCACCTGCGGGGATAGCATCATGCCTAATTCTTTTAATGTTGCTTCGGGGAATTGCAGCCGCAGTGCCGCCATCTCCGCCAGACCTTCATTGAGGCTCTCAAAGCCCACCGTCCTCTCGATCAGCCGGATATCTTCTGCCTGCTTCACTGCCGCGTTCACCGTCTTATTGATATTTGCCGTTTCGCAATTGACCTTACGGTTCACAGTATTGCGCATCTCCTTCAGGATCCTGATATTCTCAAGGTCCATCAGCGCTATGCCTGCTCCCATCACTGCGAGCATGTCCACAATCTGCGCGCCTTCCTTCACATAGACCACATATGAATTGCGGCGCTTTACGATCCTTGCATCAATATCGAAACTGCAAATAATCTTTTGTAACTGTTCGGCCCTGTCTTTCTCCGTGCAAACGATCTCAAAATGATAGCCCTTATTGGGATCGCTTATGGAACCGGAAGCAAGAAAGCCGCCTCTGATAAACGCTCTTTTACAGCACTGACGCCTGGTGATCAGCGCAATGTCCGTAACAATGAGCGTTCGCTGTTCTTCGTCGGGGACCAGCCTGGCTGCCCGGCAGATCTCTGCCAGATGTTCGGGGTCGATGCGGAGCAGATAAACTCTGCCTCGTTTCTGCCTGTACACATCCCTGACAAAAATAGCTTCTTCTATATTAAATGTTTTTTTAAGTATTGTAAAGCACTTTCTTGTGACAGTTTCGTTTTCGGAATGAAAAACAAGGTACATT